>JAVRLY010000070.1:0-6183 GCA_031960885.1 Desulfurella sp.
GATAGCGAACTTTTTAGAACACAGAGCTATTCATTTATTGTAGAGTATATTTTAAAAGGAATATATCGAACAAAAGAATACAAAGACAAAGTTTACAGCATTGATTTAGCACAAGATTTGTTTGATTTACTGCAAGGTTTTGTCAAAAATATAAGTAATTTTTTGTCTAAAACTATTATGAATGGCAATCTGTATAATTATGTGCTTTATATAATGCTAATGTTTATACTAACATTGTTGATTTTTAAATTTATGATTTAGCCCATCAGCCTTTAGCCTCCTATAATGGGAGGCTTTTTAAATTAAAATGAAGTGGTTTTGTCCGTATTGTTGGAAAGAAGTATATGACGATACAAAGATTTGCCCATATTGTAATTCAAATCTAAGCGAGTTTAATAATTTGACGTACGATGCAAAACTTATTTTTGGTTTGAAAAATCCAATTCGAGAACATAGAGATTTTGCTATATATATTTTAGGTGAACTTAGGTCTGCAAATGCACTAAAACCACTATGCGAACTGGCCAAAAATAATACAGATACCATAGAATTGTTGCAGATTGCAGTAGCGTTAAAAAAAATCAATACCCCACAATCGAAGGATTGCTTAAAACAATTGTCAAATATTGAAAATGAACTACTCAAAAGATTTTTAAAGAAATTGGAGGACAAAGATGTTAAACATTGATATTCCTGGTTTTGCAAATCTCAAATTGTCCCATCTAGTGCTAGACTACAACGGAACGCTAGCTTTAGATGGTAAATTAATCGCGCAAGTAAAACAATTAATCAAGGAGACTTCAAAAATTTTGACAATACATGTTGTCACAGGCGATACGTTTTCAACAGCTAAATCTGAACTTAAAGACTTGCCGATAAATTTAGTTATAGCACCAAAAGATAATCAAGCAAAATTTAAATTAAACTATATTGAAGCGTTAGATCCCCTAAGTGTTGTAAGTATAGGTAATGGTTGTAATGATAGCTTAATGTTAAAATATTGTGCATTGGGTATATGTGTTTTACAAAAAGAAGGTGCGTGTGTAAAAGCCCTAATTGATAGCGATATTGTAGTGGAAAATATTGTTGATGCTTTTGAGATTTTGTTAAATCCAAGAAGGTTAATTGCAACACTTAGAGGTTGATATAATAGTATTTTCAAGCAATACATAAGCGTTATCAAACACAATAGATTCTAGGTTAGCAAGAAAGCTGTTTTTTATCTTAAATTTAGCTAAATCGTAAGCCTTAATGCCAAATTTATTATTGTAAATTTTACAGTTATTAAGAAAAACATAAGCGTCTTTTTGAGCATATATTGCACTCACAAAGTGGTTATCAAATATTTTTGTTTGAATTATAGCAATTTTTGCATTATCTACCCATATTTGTATGCCTTCTTCAGACTCATATGCGTTTGAAAAAATTTTGCAGTTATAAACAGTAGCGCTTGAAAATCTATCCAAATAAATACCTAAATTATTTTTAAAAATAGAGCTATTTAATATCTTGATATTGCTTGTTTTGGTTACTTTAATCGCATTTGAATCTACACCATTAAAAATAAACGATTTATCTAAAACACCTTTGGAGTTTTCGCAGTAAACTTGAGAAAAATCTTTTTCAAAAGATCCATTTTTATAAATTTTAATCGACATTAAGAAAAATTGAGAGTTTTCAAAATACAATGCGCTTTCTTGGTTATTAAAGATATCCATGTTATTTAAATTTATATTAGAGTTTTTTGCATAAATTGCCGTAGCGTTTGAGCCATCAAAAATATCAGCACGCATAATATTTAAATTTGAGTTATCAATATAGATAAAAGCAGACGATAATTCTGCATTTAAATGGGAAATTTTGGAATCTGTAATATTAATTTTAGATTTATTTGCAGATATAAAGTTTTCGTAAATGTTTTCAATTAAGCAGTTATGTATTTTGGCCTTTGAATGGCTAAGATTAATGGCAATTAATGAATCGTGCATAGCACAATCTTTAAATGTTAAATAAGCATCATTACCGACAATCAATCTGGAGTTATTGTTGCCTTTGAATTGGCATAAGGTGAAGTTTGCTACGCACGATTTAATAATTATGCCTACATCGCAATCTATTAAAAAATAAGTATTTTCAAAACTACAATCGTGACTAATTATAAGAGGTTTTGTAATATTGAAAATTTTCATTCGCTAATATTTTATGGCCCTTACAAAAGCCTCTTTTCCAGCAAATTTAGCGCTGCTACCAATATCTTCTTCTATTCGTAGCAATTGGTTATACTTTGCTACACGCTCACCTCTTGCTGGTGCTCCTGATTTTAAATGGCCGGCTTTTATTGCTACTGTAAAGTCAGCTATAAAGCTATCTGTAGTTTCACCGCTTCTGTGTGACACAAATGTTCCCCAGTTATTTTTTTGAGCAAAATTCACTGTTTCGAGCGTTTCTGTAAGCGTACCTATCTGATTTAATTTTATTAATACAGCATTTGCAATATTTTCACTAACACCTTTTTTAACAATTTCCAGGTTGGTAACAAAAATATCATCACCTACGATTTCTATTTTACTACCCAGTCTGTCATTTAAAATTTTCCAAGAATCCCAATCATTTTCAGCTAGACCGTCTTCTAATAATACAACAGGATAGTTATTTACTAACTTTTCGTAATAATCAATCATATCTTGAGAAGTTAGTTTTTTATTCTCTGTTCTTAAAATGTAATATCCGTCTTTAAAAAATTCACTTGAGGCTGGGTCAATTGCAAATCCTACATCATTACCCAAATTTAACCCAACTAATTTTATAGCTTGAGATATTAATTCTAAAGGTTCTTCATTGGATTTTAGAAGCGGAGCAAATCCTCCTTCGTCACCAACACCAACACTGTATGATTTTTCCTTTAAAATACTTTTTAGAGCTTGATAGATTTCGCAACCCCACTCTAAGCTTTGGGCGAAGTTTTTTGCATTATACGGAACTATCATATACTCTTGGAAATCAGCGCCTTGCCAATTTGCATGTACGCCACCGTTTAAAATGTTCATGCATGGAACTGGCAATAAATTGACGCTACAATCACCTATATAAGCATACAGCGGTAAATCGGCTGCTAAGCTTGCTGATCTTGCTACAGCTAAAGATACACCCAATATAGCATTTGCGCCTAAGTTGGATTTATTTTTTGTCCCATCAAGGGAAATTAAAAACTCGTCAATTTGTCTTTGCTTTGTAGCATCCATACCAACTATCTTAGGAGCTATCACTGAGTTTACATTTTCAACGGCCTTTGTTACACTTTTACCAAAAAAATGTTCTTTAAAGCCATCCCTTAACTCAACAGCTTCTTTTGTTCCAACTGATGCTCCAGAAGGCACAGCTGCTATTGCCTTAGACCCGCACTCCAATTCGCATTCTACCTCAATAGTTGGGTTACCTCTTGAATCCAAAATTTGCCTTGCCTTAATTGATGAGATTGAAAATTTCATCTTAAAAACCTCCTGTTTCAAAAATTTTGTAATATAAATCTGGACCAAAACTCGTTTGTAATGCTGGTGATTCAATAATTTTGTATGTGCGTGTGCCATCTTCATTTCTTTGAGCTCTTAAAAATATTACATCACTTAAATTTTGTTTATAAAACATGCTAACAAATTCGTACAAATGCGTAACATAAAAAATTGTGATTTTTTTAGCGATTAGAATTGATATTATTTCGTGGGCTATCTTTGAACCTTCTTTATCATTTGTAGCAGAAAATGTTTCGTTAAAAAAAATTGCAGAATGTGGTTTCAATTGACTTACTATATCATCCAAACGTTTTATTTCTTCCTCAAACTTCCCGCTACTGTATGTGCGGTCTTCCTCTTTTCGATAGTGGGTAAATATATGTTTTTTCATACTACAATCAAATTTTTTTGCACCAACAAACATACCACATTGCATCATAAGTATTGCAATTGCAATGCTTCGCAAAAATGTGGATTTTCCACCCTGATTTGCTCCAGTTATAATAAAAAGATTTTTATTATTAGCATAAAGGTTATTATCAATGATTGTTTCGCCTTTTACAAGCGCAAGGCTAATATCATATAAGCCTTCAAAAGTACAAATTTTACTTTCATATGGATATGGAGTTGGGAAACTCACATTGCAACCGATTGATTTTAGTTTATCGTATAAATTAATACATCCAATGTAAAAAGACAACTCAGTTCTAATTGCATAAAAAAAATCTAACATGTGATACACTGTATTTGCTAAAATATTTGCCACTTGATTAATAGCTTTATTTTTAATTTCGGAAAGCGCTCTCAACCCGCCTTCATCGCGCTCGTCAATACTAAAAGAATACCCAGCTGGTTTTTTAAAAACGCGTTTTAAAATACTTTGTTTTGATGTTTTTATCCGACAAAGTGTAAAATCTGTTAATTGGTTCGCAAATGTAAGGTTTGCTTTTATCAAAAGACCTTGTTTGAATTGCAACTCATCTAAAATATTTTTTAATTGCAAAAGATAATCATCTGTAATTTCACTGTTAAAATTTTCAAAAAAATTATTAAAAGCTTTCGATTGAAAATTACTTTTATTTCTGTCAATTGTATTTTTTAATTGTTCCAAAATGTCTACAAACATATACAGCACTTGCACGGCACCATACAAAATTGAACCTGGATATTTACTAAAGATACCAAATAGACTTTCTTTTTCTTTTTTTATAGCCTGTTTAGATAAATCATAAATTTCTTGAATAGCATTTGTATTTTTAAGACAATCCTTTAGAGCTTCTTGTCTATAAAAAACGTTATCGATATCGTTTACACCAATTAATAGTGCTTTTTTTGCTACTTCATACAAAATTTCATCATCTTTAGCCATAGCTTTGAAGATTTGTTCTAAAGCCAAATCTTCTATTAAATACTCACTTAATGGCGGGAGTTTTTGCTCAATATCAAAATTTTTTTCTGGATGCATAAGATACACTTTCACTTTATGCGCTCCTGCAAGTCATTAGCTGTAAGTTTGTATTTTGCTACTATTGATAATGCATATGCTAACCCATCAGCTATTTGACGCTTTATTTTGTAAGTCCTTTTTGATTGGATTTTTGTGTCTATTGTTGCTACCATGCTAACTATTTTTTCATTTATTTGAGTTAACTCATCCAGAAAAGTTACAAAAATGCATATGGATTGTTTAGCTAAGATGTGTTTAATAATTTGTTCTCCTAAAAAAAGAGCATCTGAATATGTGGTTGAAGCAAATACTTCATTTAAAATAATCAAACTTTTATTTGAAGATTTGGTAAGGATTGCATGGAGTCTAATTAGGTCGTTTTGTAAACGACCTTGCAAGCTTGTTACATCCTCTTCTTTTTCAAAATGTGTGAAAATATTATCAAAAAGAGGAATTTTTGTACTTTTAGCAGGAACTTTAAGTCCAAGTTTTGCAAAATACGCAGTTTGTCCAATACTTCTTGCAAATGTCGTTTTTCCGCCTTGATTGGGTCCTGTAATTATAACAATGCTCTCTTGCTCTGTTAGGTAAAAATCGTTCATTACTGGTGTTTGAGTTCTTTTTATCAAATTATCGGCCAGTGCTAAATCAAACATGCTTTCAATTTTTATGTTCTTGTTTTCAGTATCAATTTCTGGATATGAAAATTCTAAGTCTGTTTCTATGTATTGTTCAATGTACTCTAAAAAAGCTATATAAAATTGAATGTCATTATCAAAATCTAAAACTGTTTTGTCCAAAAAATCAAGATTTTGATTGTAAAAATCACTTAGTTTTTGAAAAGCTTCAGGATACAGTTTAGCTACTCTTTCTAGAATTTGAGCCTCAACATGGTTAGCATTATAGTCTGTTGGATACTTAACTAAAAAATCCCTATTTGTGTTTGATGTAAATTTACTAAAAACTTGTTCAACTATTGAGCCTAAATCTTCTTCATCTTCATAGTAGTTTACTGTTATAGTATTTTGATCAATAAATATATTGAATTTAAGTTTAAATAACTCTTCCAATAACATTTTTGCTTTATATGCTCTTTCAGCAAATTGTGAGGATTTTATATAAGATAAAAAATACTCTTTAGTACGCAAAAAACCCTCTGAACTTATTTGAATATTCAACAATTTCTTGCCAAAATTCACTACACTATCTGAATACGTATCTATAGCA
>JAVRLY010000071.1:0-4054 GCA_031960885.1 Desulfurella sp.
CTAATTTACTCTCGATTGCGCGTACTGTTCTTGTAATACCTATTATAATTTTATTAGAATATCATTTAGTGTATTGGTCATTGGTAATTTTTTTATTTGGGGGCTTGAGTGATTATTTTGACGGTCTTTTAGCTCGTAGATACAACATAGTTTCAGGTACAGGTAAGTTATTGGATCCTTTGGCAGATAAAATTTTTATTATGGGCATATTGATTTATATGATAAAAACTTTAGATATATCTTTTTGGTTAGTATTTATAATTTTGTTTAGAGAACTTATCATTACAGGGTTGCGTGCCGAGATGGCTTCTAAAAATTATATTCTACCAGCTGGCAGAATGGGCAAATGGAAGACATTTACACAATTTTTTTCTATTTTTTTCTTGATGCTTAGCTATATCAATAGAAACTTTTACCAGTTTGGAGTTATTTTGCTATATATTGCAGTTGTTCTTACCATAGTGTCGGGGGCTCAATATTTTACCATTTACTTTAAAAATCAATTGAAAAATTAATCTATTTATTTTTCTCCATAAAACA
The DNA here is from genome assembly GCA_031960885.1 of Desulfurella sp. Taxonomy (GTDB): domain Bacteria; phylum Campylobacterota_A; class Desulfurellia; order Desulfurellales; family Desulfurellaceae; genus Desulfurella. The sequence goes on from JAVRLY010000071.1 coordinate 541, forward strand.
AGCTTTTTTTGATTCTTCTAAAATTTCTTGTATGTTATTTGTTAATGTTGTTGCAACACTTGCAGCTATAGCACCCTCTACTAAAGGCGCATCGGCTATATAGACTTTATCTGGTTTTATTGACATATCTTTAATACTTTTACTTGCTAAAACTGTACTACCGATATCTGAATATATAATAACTGCTTCGCTAACTTTAAGTAATTTATTTAATGTTTCAAGAGCCAATCCAACATCAATTCCTAACCTATCTTCAATACCTCCAACAGATTCAATGTAGGCATTTTCAGCCATTTGCTTGCATGTTTCAAGTAAGCCTTTTGCTATTAAATTAGAATGAGATAATATTAATATTCCAATCATATTTACTCCAGATTTTCAAATAGTGCCTTAAAAAAATAGTAAGATGATGTGGCCCCAGGATCTTGGTGATTTGCACTTCTTGGGCCCAAATATGAGGCTCTACCTTTTTTTGCTATTAAGGGTATAGTATTTTTCATAGCCTCTTCAGCAAGAGAGATTATTTTATTTTTAATATCTAATATATTAGCATTTTTTTCCACTAGTATAGTAAATTCATTAACCACTGGTTCCCATACATCTACCATTGTCTTATCACCAAACTCCGCTTTTCCTAAGAATTTAATGCCATTTAATGCATTTTGTAAGGCGCTTGATAAACTTTTAATATCTACATTTGGTTTATTTAAAGAAACTGACATCTTCATAAATATAGTTCCATATAAAGGACCCGATGCCCCCCCAACAGAGGACATCAAAGCCATTGATATTGTTTTGAGTAAATCAGAAATACTGCTAAAATTGGAGTTTTCAATCTTTTGTAGTGCCGTTTTACATCCTTTTGACATATTTATTCCATGATCTGCATCGCCAATTGCAGAGTCTAGTTCTGTTAAGTAATCTTTGTTGTCTTGTATATATTCATTAAATTTTCTAAAAAAACTAATAAAATAATTAATATCAAGCATTTAAATACCCCACCTTAATCCAGATGTATGCACCTTTGCATCTAAGTAATGCTTCAATTCATTATCTAGCTTCAGTAAAGTAATTGACAAACCCTGCATTTCAAGAGAGGTTATATAATTTCCAACTAAGTATTTATATACAGATATATTTTTGTTAGATAAAATTTCATTTACTTTTCTTGCTGCAATGTATAATTCCATAAGCGGTGTTCCGCCCATTCCATTAATCAACAATGCTACTTCATCGTTAGGTCGTATAGATATATTCTCTAGTATAGCTTTCATCATCATGTTGACTATTTCATCAACAGGTTTTAATTTTAGTCTTTCCCTTCCTGGTTCGCCATGTATGCCTATGCCAAACTCAAATTCGTCATCATTGAGAGCAAAAGTAGGCTTTCCTGCGGCTGGAACTGTGCAAGAAGTTAGAGCTATACCTATTGATTTAACATTTTCTACTACTTTTTCGCCTAATGCCTTTAATGCTGAAATTGATTTTTTTTCTTCGGCAGCAGCTCCAAGAATTTTTTCTACAAATACAGTTCCGCCTACACCGCGCCTGCCAGCAGTATAGGTAGAATTTTCAACTGCAACGTCATCATTGACTAATATGCTTTCTACTTCTAAGCCTTCAGATTTAAGCATATCTTTAGCCATATCGAAGTTCATTACATCTCCTGTGTAATTTTTTACTATAAATAAGATGCCCGCATCCCCATTTACTTTTTTTGCTGCTTCATACATTTGATCTGGAGTAGGAGAAGTAAAAACATCGCCAGGGCAAGCCGCATCTAACATTCCAAAGCCGACATAACCACCATGAAGCGGCTCATGACCAGATCCACCACCAGATATTATTGCCACTTTTCCTTTGATTGGAGCGTCTTTCCTATAAATGAAGTTAGGTGCAAAATTTACTAATACTAAATCTTTGTTAGTAGCAGCAATACCTTCTAGCATCTCTTTTACTGCATCTTCTGGTTTGTTGATTAACTTTTTCATTTTTTATCCTCCTTGAAATAAAATACTAATTTTTAGCCCATTCCAAAAAATCATTGTATGATTCTTGCAATATATTCAATTTTGCATCATCCCACGGTAATAGATTTAGCTCGTGGTTTTGTAAATACTCATTGTACATTTTTATCAATATTGTTTGTGATGATTCCATACTAAACTCATCTAATCCCATTTCTAAAAGTAGAGGATAATACAAAAGTTCTCCAGCCATAGACCCACACATTCCTGCCCATTTATTATTTAAATGACAAGCATCAATAACGTTTTGAATAAGTTTTATCACGCCGTTATTGTGAGGCTGGTAAAGATAATCTACTTCGTTATTGGTTCTATCCATAGCCATTGTATATTGAATCAGATCGTTTGTGCCAATTGACATAAAATCTACTAGCTTTATAAGCTTTTCTGCATTTAATGCCGCTGATGGGACTTCTATCATAATACCTATTTGAGGTATTCTATATGGTTCGCCTTGTTTTTCCATTTTATAGACTAGTTCCTCTATAATAGCTCTTGCTTGATTTATTTCTTCTTCAATACTAACCATTGGAAACATAATGCAAATATTTTTTTGATCGTAAGCTGCCCTCAATAGGGCTTTTAATTGAGTTTTAAAAAGTTCTTTATATTTTAGCGATAATCTAAGGCCTCTTATGCCCAAGAATGGATTTAACTCTTTTTTTATGTTAATGTAGCTCAAGTCCTTGTCTCCACCTATATCCATAGTCCTAATAATTACATTTTCTGAAAAAAGACTTGCCGATTCTTTATATATTTTATACTGCTGTTCTTCTTCTAATGGTTTATCTTTAGCTAAAAACATAAATTCTGTTCTAAAAAGTCCAACACTTTTAATATCCATTTGGCTTGCAAAATATGCATCTTCTAAGTTTCCAATATTAGCGCCAATTTTAATTTCTTTGTTTTTAAATTTCAAAATTTTACTTTTAAATTGCTTGGCTTTTGTTATAATCTTTTCTCTTTGAAGTTTTTCTAACTTTAATTCATTCAAAAAATCTTGTGTTGGATTTATTATTAAGTTTCCATTTAAATCTATTGCAGCATCTAAATTATTTGTAAGTTGAGTTGTATCAATATTATAGATATAAGGAATATCGTTATTTCTACACCAGATAGCTAAATGCGATATTTTGCTGCCGCTGCTTGTTACAACGCCCTTAACATTTTTTATATCTATTCCAACAAAGTCGATAACTGCCAGTGATTCGCTAAAGCAAATTACTGCATTTTCTTTATAAATATCAGTATTGGGGTTTTGTAGTACAATGCTCAACCTTTCGATATCACTAATACGCTCCTTCATATATTGATTCGTTTTTGATAGTTGAATTGAAATTTCAGAAACTGTTTTATTGATAGCTTCTGATAAACTTAAATTTTGATTGATATACTTTGTTATTAAATTTTCAAAGTATGGATCGTTCAAAATAGCATCATATATTTCAAAAATCTGACTTGTGTTTGAATCAAGATTTTTAAGCAAG
>JAVRLY010000071.1:4154-6056 GCA_031960885.1 Desulfurella sp.
AAATTCCACTTTACTATCTATAAAAATTTATTCTAACAACATTAAATTAAGTATACAGTATGTTATTATTAATAACTATACAGAGATTGGTACTTCTATGTTAAATAAGTCAAATAAATCTTTCTGTAATTTGTTTTTTTCACTTAAAGCTTTTTTATTATTTGATAAAGTTATTATTTGAAGATTTTTTAATTCACTCAAAATTTGTTCAGATGTGTATTCTTTAAAAGATTCATGCGATTTTAAAGTATTTTGAAATGCTGAAAATAAAATAAATGATATAAATTGTATAAAAAGTCTACCTTCAAAAATCTGTTTAGACTTTACAAAAAGGTTATATTCTCCAATATCTGAAATTATCAGATCGAAAAAATTTTCTATATTGTACCTTATGCTATAAGTTGACAAAGTTTCACTATCATTTAATTCTAAATCATTTGTAACAAGTAACACTTTAGCTATTTTATTAAGTTTATGCGAAATTACCCATTGTTTCTTTTTTATAATTGCTTTTTTGTTTATAACTGATATATCGTAGTATTTTGAACTATTGTTTAATTTAGTGTCCATAAACATTTTTACTTCTTCTGCGTTATGAAAAATCTTAAGTTTTATTAAAGATTCTAATTCACTTAAACTTTTAATAAAATTATCAACTTTTTCTAATTTTTCTTTTTCATTCAAATACACATGTATTCTAAGTTTTGTATTGTAAAGATTTGAGATTGAATTAGCGACAATATAATTTGTGTCATCATAATCGCTTATTTTTAAAGAATCTTTAAATGCCTTGCTTGGTACATTACTGTTCAATATGTTGTTTGGCATAATGAATTTAATACCCAAAGAGTTTAATAAATTAATATCATAATAGTTAGAAAAATCTGATTCCAGAATAAAAATTTTCGGCCAAAATATAACATTTTCTGATATAAATCTTTTAATATCGTCAGCGACTATGAGTTTGTTTGAGTATAGATAATAATTTAGGGGCATATAATTCTCTTGGCTTAAAATTATTCCTATTCTATAAGCAAATGATAGATCCTTATCTGCTTCATAGAATAGCTTTTTATCAATACTTTTGCTAAAGTAGAGTTTAATATCTATATATACATTTTTGCTTGATTGAATCTGTTTTTCTTGCCACAATTTTAAAAATTCGACAAGTTGTGTTTGATGGGACGATAAATCCTTAAGTAAAGAGATTATACTGTTAGGATTTATTAAATTACATCTAAATGTTGTATGTGTGGATTTAATATAATCAAAATAAGCATTAATATTTTTGCGTTCAATTGCAAAAAAAATAGACAAATTCAAAATATCTTCTACTTTATCGTGAAAAATTTTGTCTAACAAATCATATAAGCCGATTTTTTTTGAAAGCTCCTCGAATAGATAAGTAGCACCGAAATGCTTAGCAAATAGCGGATAAACACTTTTTTTCGGTGTTATAATCTCGCCGGTATCTGTCAGTTTTCCAATATATCTACGTTTTTGCTTTGTAGTTTTGTTTTGCGTATCCCAATAACTAGTTACTTCATAAATATAAATATTTTTACCAATTTTTTGTTTTACAAAAAAATTCGACATGTTATTAATAATAATAAATCATTTATTGTTTGTCAACTATAAAAATAGTGTTTTTTGATTATAAATTATAATTTTTTAATTTATATATTAAAATTTTTAAACATAAAAGTATTGACTTTTCTTATTTCATATATTAAATTATAAATCTAAGTTTAATTAATAAAATTTCTTTTAAGGAGGTTTTATGTCTCAGGCTGGTGTTAAATCTGGTTGGCGAGCGAAAAGTATATGGGCTGAAATGCTCGCAGAGTTTCTTGGAACAATGGTTTTGTTGGCATTTGGAGCTGGTGTTGTAGCAGTTGCCGT
>JAVRLY010000072.1:0-5987 GCA_031960885.1 Desulfurella sp.
ATACATTACACCAAATGAATCTAAGATGCGTCTTTTTGCCTCATGCAGTGACTCTTTTGGGATATGCTTAGTATTTATTACATAACTTGCAAACAAATTAGTGTATTTGTCCATAAACACCACCTCTTACTAATTTTAATTAAATACTAGAATATCATACATTCAAGTTAAATCAATAGAATTGAATTATATGTTTAACAGTGTTTCTCTAAAAAAGTTATTTAAAAAACAACAAAGCAACGTATCAGCATTGCTTTAGTTGCAATGCTGATACGAGATTATTAAAACGGTCTATTACCTTTTACTATCGGAATTTCTGGGTTTCTTGATGCACTTACCATAGAACCGTTGTACACCCATACTAATTTATCATTAAATAAAGCGTTTGCAACAAACCATAAGCCACTACCCAATCTTGCAGTATTGCAGTATGAAATAATTGGTTTATTGATATTTATTCCATCTTTTTTTAATATTGATTCAATTTGGTTTTTGGGTTTTAGAATATAATAATTGTCAACTTTCTCCATATAATTGCTAGCTGGTAAATCTATAGCGCCTTTAATATGTCCATGTTTTGCGAGGCGTTTATCACTTGTAAGCGCTCCAGTATACTGCTCAAGTGGTCTTGCATCTACAATTTGAATTTTGTCTAAATTATGCACAGCCCATATAACAAAGTTGCTAAAACAGTAGGTATTTGGATCATTATGTTTAATCACAAAATGCGTTGGTGATAATTTATTTTCTTTTTTTTGAATAGGTCTTTTTTCGTCAACCCATTTCTCAAAACCACCATTCATGTAATAAATATTTTTTACACCAGCCCATTTAAGAGCCAACATAACTCTTGTTGCGTTAGTTAAGAAAAACGCCGCTTTTTTACCGCCTGCATACACAATAACCGTATCTTCAGGCTTAATGCCTAAATTGGATAAAGTTTTTTCAATTTGGCTATTTGGAGCAATACTTCTCGCTTTTACACCCGGAAATTTCATTGCAAACAAATCACCTGTTGAAGGCAAACTTATCGCACTTTTTACATGTGATTGCAGGTATTCTTTGTAATCCCTTGCATCTACAATCACAACGTCTTTTTTACCAATTAACGATGCTACTTTAGATGTTGAGATAGCACCAACCTTCGCAAGTGCCAAATTAAAAGTAATTAGCATAGCAAAACTAACAATGAACAAAATACGCTTAAACATAAACAACCTCCTAGAATTTTTATATAATTGAATCATTATAGTATTAAATTACTATTATATTTATATTACATTACTTAATTTTGATTATATTTTTATGTTTTTCGATAAAAAAATTTAATGTGCAAATAATAGTTAGGTGGATATAAAAAATCCTTTTCTTTATACCAAAAGGTTTAATTTTTATTTGCACCAATATCTTGCAATTCTAACATTTTTTTACACAAAAAATCTATCTTTTTTTAATAAACATTAGTCTATATTCAGTAGCTAGCTATACTGGTAAAAATTAAATTTATGAGTTTGCGAAGCAATTATATTCAATTAAAAAATTTACGTAATAAGGAGGTATTATGAATTACTTTAAAACATTTATGTTAATGATTGCCCTTACTATTTTGCTAATGTTGTTGGGCGATGCTATAGGAGGCCAACAAGGATTAGTAATTGCTTTGTTGTTTGCCGGTATTATGAATTTTTTAACATATTGGTTTTCTGACAAAATAGTTTTAAAAGCTTACAATGCAAATGAAGCATCTCAAGCAGAATATCCACAACTTTATTCAATTGTAAACAAACTTGTACAACAGGCAAATTTACCAATGCCTAAAATTTATGTAATTCATAGTAACACACCTAATGCCTTTGCCACTGGGAGAAACCCAAAACATGCCGCTGTATGCGTTACAACTGGCATCTTGCACTTATTAAATAGCGATGAGTTGTCTGGTGTTTTAGGACATGAATTAACGCACGTAAAAAATCGGGATATACTCACGGGCACTATTGCTGCTACAATAGCTAGTGCAATAGGTTATTTAGCATGGATGTTTCAATGGTCAGCTTTATTTGGCTCTATGGGTAACAATAGAAAAAATAGCAATATATTTGGTCTGCTTTTTGTGGCTATATTAACACCCATAATAGCAACTATCATTCAACTTGCCATATCAAGACAAAGAGAATACGCGGCTGATAAAGGAGGAGCTATTATGTCTGGAAATCCAATGTATTTAGCTAGTGCTTTAAAAAAGCTTGAATTATCAAATAAGCTTTCTCCAATGCCAAATACACGTTTTTCAAATACAACTGCCCATATGTTTATAGTTAATCCTTTCAGGTCAGATACAATTAAAGGTTTGTTTAGCACTCATCCGCCAACAGAAAAAAGAATTGAACGTTTAAATAATATGCGAATATAGTACGTTATTATAAAGCGAAAAAAAAGTAGGAGGTGTTATGTCAAAATCGCGTAAGAAGACTCATTATCTTGTAGTTTTTATTTTAGCAATCATGATAATAGTGATTTTAGGTTTATATAAAACACTAACAATGAGTAGCAAACCAAGAATAATACTTAATATTGCAAAATCCTATGAAGTTCCAGAAAAATTAACAATTAAATGGCCTTATGGCACGGAAGGTGCTATTATGATTGATCATTGTGGTATAATTTCAAAAACAGCTCACCAACAACCAATTCCTATTGCAAGTATAGCCAAAATAATGACAGCATACGTGATACTGAAAGACCATCCGCTTCATATAGGCCAAAACGGACCTATAATAAATATTACACAAAATGATGTCAAAATATATATTAAAGATGAAAAAAATCAACAATCAGTATTAAAAATAGCTAAAAATGAAAAATTAAGCGAGAAACAGCTTTTGGAAGGATTACTTTTGCCATCTGGTAATGATTGTGCCAGTATTCTTGCAAAATGGGATAGTGGAAGTGTAAAAACATTCGTTAAAAAAATGAATAAAACAGCAAAACAATTGGGAATGGATCATACGCATTATGCAGATCCTGCTGGCGTAAGGTTATACACGGTTAGTACTGCAAATGATCAATTAAAGCTTATCCAAAAAGTTATGCAGATACATGTTTTTAGAGATATTGTTTCAAAGCCTCAAGTAAATTTACCAATAGCAGGTACGGTTTATAATGTAAATTATGATCTAGGCAAAGATGGTATTATTGGGATAAAAACTGGTTCTATGCCACAATGCGGCGGTAATTTTGCTTTTGCTAGCAAGCATTATTTAAAATGGAAAAAAATTTTGATACTTGGCGTTTTGCTTGGGGAATATGGTGATAAACCATTAATGGACGCCTTGAAATCTTCTATAAACATAATTAATCAAGCAAAAAGCAATATACATTTATTGCAAATGTTTGAGAAAAACCAAAAAATAGGCTATGCTAAATGCATATGGCAAAATCCTGTTCCTTTAATTTTAAAAAATTCATTTTATGCTTTAACGTGGCCTGGTATAAAATATAATATAATTTTTAAAGAAAAACACATTAAACTACCGCTAATTAAAGATCAAATTATAGGTTATCTTTATGTATATAATCGCTTTATGGATAAAAAAATACCTGTCGAAATTGCTGCTTCCATTAATAAACCTACGTTAGTGGAAAGACTAAAAAGTATTTTATCAACGTGAAATGAATTATGTATCTACCCGGTGTAGTTTTTTCAATCATATGCGTTATATTTGCAAGTTTATTAGCAATATTTTTTCATTAGTAATACGAGCATATTGATTGTATAGTAAATTTGTTTATAATAGTAATGCACGAATTTGCTATTTGTTAAAAATTTGAATAAATTTAGAAGGGGTACAATATGAAACTTGCTACTTCAAGCCAAATGAAAGATTTAGATAGTAAGTCTATTAAAAACTTCAATATACCAGATATCGTTTTAATGGAAAATGCTTCGAAAGCAGCATTCAACACAATAAAAAAGTACTTTGGTAATGTTGAAAATAAAAAAGTATACGTATTTGCTGGTCTTGGCAATAATGGGGGAGATGCCTTAGCGCTTGCAAGGCATTTATTTAATGCAGGCGCAGTTGTTTTGGTTGGTTTAGTAGCAAATCCAGAAAAGCTTAACCCAAGCCCAAAAGTAAATTATGAAATATTAAGCTCAATGAATGTGCCAATTGAAATTATCAATAATGTGAATGATGTCAACGATGTTTTTTTGGCACACTGCGATATTATTATAGATGGGCTTTTTGGTATAGGATTGTCCCGAAACATTGAAGGTGTATTTTACGATATAATTGAAAAGATCAATAATTCAAGTGCCTACAAAGTTGCATTGGATATTCCATCTGGTATTAATGCAGATAGCGGTGAAATGTTAGGCATAGCTGTAAAAGCAGATTTAACTGTTACATTTGCTTTGGCTAAGCCAGGACACTTTTTGTATCCAGGCAGAGAATTTTGTTCACAATTGGAAATAGTTGATATATCGACACCCAAAATTCTCATAGATGAATTTAATCCTTCATTTAACGCGTTGGATAAAGGAGATTTTTATTTAGAAGATAGACCAAAAAATTCTCACAAAGGCAATTTTGGCCATGTAGCTATTATTGGAGGCAGTATTGGTAAATCTGGAGCTGTAATTTTATCCAGTTTAGCGTGCCTAAGAACCGGTGCAGGTTTGGTTAGTGCTGTCATACCGAATTGTATCAATACAGCTTTTGAATCATCGTGTATAGAAGCTATGAGTTATCCAGTAAGCGATAATGAAGGTTTTTTTTCAAAAGAATCATTTAGCAGCATCATTGATTTTGTTAAAGACAAAGATGTAATCTGCTTTGGAATGGGTCTTGGTGTCTTTGATGGGGCAATCGAATTGTTGAAAAATTTAATTGAACTTGGAAAACCAATGGTTATTGATGCAGATGGGTTAAATGTTTTATCACAAAATACCGATATATTAAAGTTAGCTAAATCGCAAATTGTTTTAACACCGCATCCAAAGGAATTTTCTAGATTAATTAAACAGCCAACTTCTTATGTGATAAAAAACAGACTAAAGCTTATTAAAGATTTTGCAAACAATTATAATGTAGTTGTTGTATTAAAAATGGCTGATACACTCATTAGCGATGGTGATTGTATATATATAAACACTACCGGCAACCCAGGTTTGGCAACTGGAGGAAGTGGCGATGTATTGTCTGGTATTATTGCAAGTTTAATTTCACAAGGCAAAAACGCTATTTGCGCTTCAAAGCTCGGCGTTTATGTACATGGATTAAGCGCCGATTTAGCGCTTAATCAATATTGTGAAAACGCACTTTTGCCAACTGATGTTATAAACTACATTACAAAAGCGATTGAAATGCTTAAGACAAAGGTTCAATGACTATCTCTTCTTTATCGTTAACTTCTCTAACATAAATTTTTATTGCTCGTTGTTTGTTTATCAAACGACGAGACAATGTATCGTCAAATTCTATGAGATTTTCTGCGTCTATTTCACCTTTAACTATAATATGGGCAAATTTGTAACTTCCCTCAAGTTCTTTCATTTTATGCAAAACTTGGTGATAGTTTTCTTCGATACTTGAAAATCTAACTTGTTCTTCCTTATAGTTTTTCTCAATATCTCGAAAGTTTTTTACGGCATTCAATAGAGATGATGGAACTTTTGCGCCTTTTGATTGCAATTCCTTTATTAATTTAACTGATTCATTAAAGTTTTTAAAACTTGAATCAATTTTTTGTTTTAATAAATCAAGCGTTTCTTTTGAAGCCTTTAGTTCGTTGGAAAGCATCTTTTGCTGCAATAGTAATTCTTTGTATTGCGCTGCAATTTGTTTTATTTCTAAAGGTTTAATTGAGATTTTATTATTATTTCCAACAACATTATTTAGAATAACTTCTTTCGATGAAGTTACGATATTAGAACTGAGCATTTCTTTTTTTATTTCTACAGATGGAGATAGTATATTGCATGCAGA
>JAVRLY010000073.1:0-5827 GCA_031960885.1 Desulfurella sp.
TTATCTAAATTTTCAAGCATCAATTCATTTAACCTCTTTTCTTCTTCTAATTCTTCTAAAAACTCAGTTTTAAGCTTTGAAAATCTTTCTTCAAAATCAAAGTCGTCATCTTCATCTGGAAGCCCTACATATCTACCTGGAGTTAATACATAATCAAGAGCTCTAACTTCCTCTAAGCTTGCAGATTTGCAAAACCCATTTGTATCCTCATAACTTTTGTCTTCTTTTTGCCATTTATGGTAAGTGCCTGCAATCTTTCTAATATCGTCTTCTGTTAAAATCATCTGCCTTCTGTTTATAAGACGACCCATATTCCTTGCATCAATAAAAAGAATCTGCCCCTTTCTTGCAATTTTATTTTTTCTTAAAAACCACAAAGAAGCCGGTATTTGGGTATTCAAAAAAAGCTTAGATGGCAAATTTACAATACAATCAACAATATCATCCTCAATCATATTTTTTCTTATTTCATATTCAGCCGTTTGTTTTGTTGTTAAAGAACCTTTTGCTAAAACAAAACCTGCTTTGCCATTTGGTGCAAGATGAAATATAAAATGCTGTATCCAAGCATAATTTGCATTATTAACCGGTGGGACACCATACTTCCATCTAACATCATTTCTCAAAAGCTCGCCGCTCCAATCGCTATCGTTAAAAGGCGGATTTGCAAGTATAAAATCAGCTTTTAAATCCTTATGAGCATCCTTTAAAAATGAGCCTTCCGGGTTCCATTTTACCTGTGATGCATCGATGTTTCTTATGGCAAGGTTCATTTTGCATAATCGCCAAGTTGTTTGATTACTTTCTTGTCCGTATATAGAAATATCATTGATTTTTCCTTGATGCGCTAAAACAAATTTTTCAGATTGGACAAACATTCCGCCACTTCCACAGCAAGGGTCAAAAACTCTTCCTTTGTAAGGCTCAAGCATCTCAACTAAAAGTTCTACTACGCTTTTTGGAGTGTAAAACTGGCCCCCTTTCTTACCTTCTGCAAGAGCAAACTGCCCTAAGAAATATTCAAAAACATGGCCTAAAATATCGGAGCTTTTTTCTTTTACATTATTAAACTCAATATTGCTAAAAAGGTCAATTAATCCTCCAAGACTTATAGGATCAATATTTCCTCTTGCATATGCTTTTGGCAAAACTCCTTTTAAAGAAGAATTTTCTTTTTCTATCATTTCCATTGCTTCATCTATAATCTTTCCAATCGCTGGATTTTTAGCGTTTGCTTTTAAATATCCCCATCTTGCTTTTTCCGGTACATAAAATACATTTTCTGCTACATATTCGTCCCTATCTTCTGGGTCTGCGTATTGTATTTTTTTTAACTTATTATATAAATCTTCAAAAGCTTCAGATATGTATCTCAAAAATATCAATCCAAGAACTACATGCTTATACTCTGACGCATCAATATTTTTTCTTAATTTATCAGCAGCTTGCCACAGCTTTTGCTCAAATGATTCTGTAATTCCATTACCGTTTGCCATAACTTTTGTTCTCCTTTTTGTTTTATTAGTATATATTATGGTTTTTCTCTTATTACTCAACACTCCAATCTCAAAAGGTGTTCTAGGTAATGTACAATTAATTGTGTCACCGAATCCCCCTTGAAGGTTTGTAAGTATTATTTTGACTAACAACAAACCATTTCAAGGAGGACTATGACTAATGGATGACATTATTTTAGAACAATTAACAAATTATTTCAAGGAAAATGTTACAAGAAATTACCAGTTAGGTCCCAACATATTTACCATCCTAAACAAATAAAGGTAATTATAATAATATACTAGATTTACTGATTTCTTCTATTTAGCATGATTTTACAACAAAACGGTCATTTTTGTTAAATTTGGTATAATTCAAGAAAAATTTTTTGTATTTTTAAAATTAAACTGTTATGTATGTAGTTTTTGAGGTTTGTATTCAATACTATGCAAATATTGGGGCTGTTGCATGAAGAAAGAATAAAAGATACACAACATTAACTGTGAGGTATGTTTGGGATGTAAAGATGGATAATAAAAAATAAGTTTGACGAGCAGACAGTGTTTACTTATAATGGTGATAGTTACAAAAGTTGTAAAAAGAGGCAAATAAACATGAGTAGAATTGTAATTGAAAGTGTTATTAGTTGGATACAAACTCTAAATGGAGAAATGGCTAGAAAGTGTGTGGACCATATGAAGAATATTACTACAAATATATTTGGAAAAGATAGTTCATATCTAGAAAAGTTGGAAAACGCATTACGTCGCTTTGAATTCTCAAATGCATTGGGAATAGATTCTCTTAAAAATTGGAATCAGTTTAAAAGTGAATTGTCAGCTATTGGTGACAGCATGCTAAAAGAACTTGAATCATCTAAGACACAATAAAAGTCTGGCGAGGTTCAGGAAATTGATAACAATTTTACAACAAAACGGTCGTTTTGTTGTAAAGTTATGCCAGATTTGAGAAATAAAGTGTTAAAAAAACTGACTAAGTTTTTGGTGTATTATACATCTCATTTAAACCACCTAACATATTTTTCATCCGCTAATTCAAGCATTTCTTTGTCGCCGTCAGAATCGCCGTAGGCAAAAATTCTATCAAAGTCCTTTTTGTTGACAACCTGCATTATTCTTGTTACTTTTTCTATGCCTTTGCAGTTTTTAGTTGCAAATCTCCCCGTTATACAGTTATTTTGGTCTATTTCCAACTTAGTAGCAATAAGTTCAAAGCCGTAACTATCGCACCATGGTTTTACCCAATTTTCTATTGAAGCTGTAACTATGATAATTCTATCGCCTTGGTTTTTGTGCCGCATAAGTTGTTTGAATGCTGATTGGCGAATGAGTTTTGGCAATCTATACTTAGCATATTTTATTGCTTTATCATTTAGCCAGTCTACCTTTTTGCCTTTAAAAAAATAATCTATTATTTTTTCTTTGGCTATTTGATCAGACACAGCTCCAAAAGCATATCCCAATAGAGTAGGAAAAAGTCTTATTGCACAAGCAAAGCATTTTTTGAGTGGAAAAACATAGCATAAAAAATCAATCATTGTGTCTTTTTTAGTTATTGTGCCGTCAAAATCAAATAGCGCCAGGTTCAAATCTTCATCCTTTTGAATATGTATTCTGGTATGTTATTAATGGCTTTCATGATATAAAACCATTCTTTTTTGGTATATAGTATATCTTTTTTGTTTTGTTGAGCTTCAAATATTTCTTTTGCCACTTCTTGCGGCGTAGCTGTTAATTTTGCTGGCAATTTCATACCTTTTGTCATTTTCGTATCTACAAACCCTGGTTTGACTGTTAACACATGCACATTCGATTTAAACAATCTATTTCTCAATCCAGAAAGGTAAGCGCTAAAAGCTGCTTTGGCTGAACCATATATGTAGTTAGTAGCTCTACCTCTGTCTCCAGCTACTGAGCTAATGCCTACAATAAAGCCGCTGCCTCTTTGTTCAAAGTCATTGGCTATTATATTCAAAATGCTTACTGCGCATGTGAAGTTTGTATCAATGATTTTTTTTGCATGTTCAAAATCGTTTTGAGCTTGTTGTTGATCTCCTAAGTAACCAATTGCGAAAATTACACCGACTGGCTTGGGGTTCAATTTAGAGTAAAAATCACGATGAGCATCGGTGTTTAAAACATCGAATTCTATAGGGATTGCTTCTATTGCATATCGTATTTTTAAGTCATCAACCTCTTTTTTGAGTTCATCAATATTTCTTGCAGCCAAATATAAATCATAACCTGCGTTTGCGTATTCTTTTGCTAAAGATTTTGCTATATCGCTTTTTGCGCCAAGTATTAATACATAGCTCATTGTACCCCCTTATAGACCTAATATTCTTTTTGACTGTATTGAGCTGAACTGATTTTTAGGGTCGTATTTACTTTTGATCGATAGAAACTGCTCTATATGTGGATAATTTTTTACAAATACTTCCTTTTTTAGTCTCACATCTTTTGTAAAATAAAACCTACCATTATAATCTAACACTATGGAATCCAAATAATCAAGTAGTTTAAACACTTCTTGAGAAATTGGAAAATCAAGCGCAAGCGTGTATCCTTCCATTGGAAACGAAATCAAAGAATCTTGTTTTCCAAAAAGCTTTAATACGGCTAAAAATGAGCCTTGATTACTTTGCGCTATTTTGTTTAAAATGACCTTCAATCCTTCTTTGCTTGATTCTTTTGGCAACACAAACTGATATTGAGTAAAACCTCTTTTGCCATATATACGATTCCAATTATGAATACTATCAAGCGGGTAAAAAAATGTATCGTAGTCAACTATTGATTTAAACAAATCTTTAGAAGCTTTCGAAAAATAAAAAGCGTTAAAGGCTTTTACACTAAGCGGATTTAATAGGAAGTTTGGCAAATCTATAGGCACATTCAATTTGCGCTTTTCCTCCAAAACAAGTGGCTGTTTTATTAGTCTTACATCCAAAAGCTCCTCTTTTAAAGCATGCTCTCCTCTCATTAAAATACTTCTGCCCAAATGTTCTCCTTTAGCTAAGCAGTCTATCCAGGATACAGAATAAGTGTAATTTTGAGATTGTTCGAAATACTCCATTATCTCATCCAAATTGTAAGCTTTTATTGTTTCTTGCTTGATGTAGGCGCTTTCTATTTTTTTCAGCTTAAACGTAGCTTCTAGTATTATCCCTGTTAATCCCATTCCGCCTATTGTTGCATAGAATAAATCGCTGTTTTGATTAGCAGAGCAATCTACAACACTACTGTAAACTCTATCTTAAATCAAGCATATAAGGTAACAGGTCCCTACATACTAACCACCTCCACTAAATATGTAACAAACAGAGATAATTGTAATTCCCATGAAAATTCGGACAGATTTATTTATGTCTTTAATCCGGCATGATTTTATCAAAAACCGTCGTTTTTTGATAAAATATGACATAGTTCAAAAACCCTTTATACTCTTAAATTTAAGTTGTCGTATATAAAACATCTTTTATTGAAAAATGGGCGGCAGAGTATATATTGAATTAAAAAGCGGGAGGTATAAATAATGTACGATAAACTCTTTAGAACTTTAATTGGTATGTTGGGAGGGCTTACTAAATCTGCTAATAATGGTTTAAATAGAGATCCGGCTTTCGGGCAATCAAAAACAGTTGATAAAATTATTGAACTTGCGAGAGAAACGGGAGATAAGTCTTTGCTAAGAAGAGTCATAGGAATGAAAGGTGGGCTAAATAAGTCTGGAAAATATGGTTTAGGCAGAGATCCAGCAAAAGGTCAAATAAATACCGTTAGAAGTATATTAGATGATATAAGAAAAAATAGGTAATTTATAGTATCCTATGATATAAAACTATTGTACAATAAATATTAGTAGGAGGTGCATATGGGCAAATTATTACTTGGGTTGTTAAAAGAAGTTTTAGAACTACTTGAAAGGGAGATTAGGGTTAGGAACGAACAAGACTAAATCCAGTTTAAAAAACCTATCCCATAAAAGAGTTGGGTATTTTCTTTAAATTTAAAGAAAATACCCAAAAAACATTATCTAAAATACAAAGTAATTTATACTAATATAGTAAATAAGAAAAGAGTGTTTATTGTAATATATTTTATTCTTGATCCTAACCACCGCCATTGTAAAAGTCTATCAACCTCTAAAATACTATAAGATTTTGGCAATAATTTTACATCCAAACGGTCGTTTTGTTATTAAAATAATCGCTTATTGAAAACCTCGTCAAAACAACTTGCGTCAAATTGCGTCAACCTGACACCATATAGTTAACTACCTGTTAACTATCGGATATCCTTGGATATCC
>JAVRLY010000074.1:0-5835 GCA_031960885.1 Desulfurella sp.
TTTATAATAGACTTTTCCAAGAATTCTTTAAAATCTATATTTTTATCTGAAAAAGGTTTTATAAGCTCTACATTGTAATCTTTTAAAGCCATGTAGATATCAATGAGTTCTTCGTTTGAGAGTCTAGCAACACCGCTAAACGCTGGCGGCCTCTCAATTGTGCCTATCTGAACCTTTTTAGGACCAATATATTCAATAGCTCTTTTTAAAGCCTCAATATCATCTTTTTTATCATTTATGCCTTTTGCAAACACAATCTCAAGCCATACTTCACCTTTAAACTCCAAAACAAATTGTTTTATGCCTTCTATAATATTTTGCAGTTTGAGTTCCTTGTGCGGCTGATTAATGCGCTTAAATGTTGATTCAAGCGCTGCATCCAAACTGGGTATTACAACATCAGCCTCATATAAATCTTGCCTTGCTTCCTCTAAATATAACAAACTGCCATTTGTTAACACAGCAATTTTTGCTTTATTAAAGCTTTTTACAAACCTTATTAATTCTCCAATATCTTTATTCAAGGTAGGCTCTCCGCTGCCCGAAAATGTTATAAAATCAAATTTGCCCACCTTGTCAACATGTTCTAAAAAATCTTTTTTTATATCTTCAACATTGTAAAATGATTGTCTTTTGTTTGTCAAAAATGTTGTTTTGCCAACCTCACAATATACGCAATTATAATTGCATGTTTTATGAGGTATAATATTTATACCCAGACTTAAGCCTAATCTCCTTGATGGAACAGGCCCAAATAAAAATTCCATATTATCCTCCTATATTGCAATTGGTGTAACTAAATCTAGTGGTATTTCCTCAAAATAGACATTGTAAACATCTAAGTCTTTTTTTGTAACTTCACGACGAGGCATTTGTAAAATCTTGTAGTAATCTTTTAAATCAGCGTTCAAGTATTTGTATCTGTTTGCAAGCAAATAAAAAGATTTATTGAAATATTTAGCAAACAGACATAAAGAAAAAGTCTGAGATTTATTTACAAATGCTTCATCAAATATTGCATCAGCGCCACTTAAAAACACATCGCACATTTTAGCACCAAATAGATAATTATTATCCTCAAATATCACGACCTTTTTGCCACTATTTTTTAAATTTAGAGCAAATAACTCACCTTCTTTCTTTGGATGAGCAACGCCAACATAAACCGTTTTGCAATGAGACTTTACAATGCTGTCAAATACTTCTTTTGAATTGGAAATCGTACATACTGACTTATTATCCAATAATTTGGATGCTTTTTCAGATAATGCGTTTGTTGCTTTAAGTAAATTATCCTTTAAAAGTAAGATTTCATCTATTTGGTCTTTTTTTAATAAATCTATTATTTGAAAGCTAATATTTATTAAAAGGGCCATTGAAGGCTGGTTTTTAACAATCTTTTCTAAAAGTTTTATTAACCTGTCTTTGCTCAAACCCTCTTTTGCTACCACATAACTTGCTTCAATAATACCTATGGTAATATCCATAGAACCTCTAACTCTATCTTTCATACATTGTCTTAGTTTTTCAACACCACTCATCGCGAACTTTTAACACCAACCTTTAAACACAAACTAGATAGTTTGCATTTAGAACAAAAAGGGGATACTGGTGTACAAATATTTTGACCAAAAGGCACAAGCAAATCATTGTATTCAATCCAATACTGTTTTGGTAATACTTTCATTAATTCAAATTCTGTCTGTGTAGGTGTTTTTGTACGAACAATGCCTAACCTATTAGATATTCTATGTACATGTATATCTACGCATATAGCAGGTATACCATAGCCTTTAGACAATACAAGGTTGGCCGTTTTTCTCCCAACATTAGGCAAACTAAGCAAAGCTTCTAAGCTATCTGGCACACGGCAATTGTATTGTTCAACAAGGATTTTACAAATTTGTAGTATATTTTTAGCCTTAACATTGTAAAAACCAACAGGGTAAATCAATTTTGCGATATCTTCAGCTGATAACTTTAGCATTTCCTTAGGCGTTTTGGCGACATTTAAAAGCCTTTGTGTTGCTTCTTTTGTTGTCTTGTCTTTTGTTCTCAAACTCAACACTGTTGAAATTAAAACAAAAAATGGGTTACCCTCCTTTGCCACTTCTGTAACAATAGGCTCTTGCAAAGAAGGGTAAATGTCTCTTAGTATTTCAATAATTCTACTGATTTGAACTGTCATTTAATATCTGAGGATTAATCACGATTTTTGTATTAGCTTTTAATGTCTTTAGCAAATTATCCAGTGTTTTATTTACTTCTTCATCTTTAAGTTGGGCTTTAAGTTGATTTTTGTATTGTTCAAACATATTCATATCGGCTTTTTTGTCAACTATTTGGTAAATGTAATTATCGCTATTTGCGCTACAAAAACCACTAAATCCTTTATTTTGCTTAAATATAAAATCAATATATTCCGGTTTATTAAAACAGCTGAAATTGGGGTCTGGGTTCATTTTAGAAAACATTGGTGTAGTGTTAATACTTAAATGATATTGAGAAGCAACATTGTTTAAATTAATTGGCTTTTGAGCTATGGCTTTATTGAATTCTTCTTTGGCTATTTGAGCAGCTTTGTATTTGACATAAGCTTTAACAACTTTATCTTTTATCTTATCAAAATCTGGCAAATATGGGTTTTCTTTTTCAGTTCCAATGTAAATCAAATATGCTTTTGTATTATTATTAATATTGACTTCATCTGGACCCAATACTGTATTGAGTGTTGATTCATATGCTTTTTGAAGTATATTTTGCGGTAAGTTATTAGAATTAATTGGTATGAGTCCTGTTTGGTGTATATTTAAACCCTCTTTTTTGCACACTGCATCAAAATCTTTTGGGTTTTTTATGGATAGCTCTATTTCTTTGCTTTTTCTAAATAAATTATCGTTAGCTTTTTGAGTTTGCAATACTGTTTTTATAAATGGTTTTGCTTGCTCAAAGCTAACCATCTGTGGCTCTTTAATGTTTTCTACATACACAATCTCATAGCCTAACTCCGTCTTAAATGGTTTAGATATTTCACCTTTTTTAAGACTAAACGCCACTTTTGCAAAACTACTATTTTCTTTAAACATATTTTGTGATAAATACCCCAATACACCACCTTTTGGACTGCTATACTTATCATCAGAATAAGTCTCTGCCATTTCTTCAAAATTTTGTGGAGAAAGTTTATTGTAAATTTCATTAGCTTTATTTTGAGCTTCTTGCAAATCTTTTGGCGATTGTCCTTTTGGTTTTATTAATATATGGGCTATTTCAAATAATTTTGGTGTTTCAAAATTTGATTTGTGAGCATCATAAAAATCCTTCAATTCCTGTTCTGTAACATTCTCTTTAGGTGCTAGATAACTAGTATCTACAACTGCATATTTAATATTTACTTTTGCAGGTTCTAAGAAATCTTGTTTATGTTTTGTATAATAATCTTTCAAATCATTATCATTATAAGTAACTTTTTGCATAAAGTTATTTGCATCAAAATCAATATAAGCTAACTTAATATTGGAAAAATTATCTATAAAGTATTTCTGTGCCATTTGATCGCTAATATTAATTTTTTTAGCCATAGAATCTTTGAGTTTTTCTATATACAAATCATTTTCTATAGACTTCTCAAAATCTGCTGGCTTTATATGATTTTCTCTTAAAACTAACAGATACTTCTCTTTGGAAAACTTGCCGTTTTCTGCAAACACAGGGTTTTTTTCTATGCTTTTTTCAATATCTTCCTTTGTAACAACTATACCTTCCCTCTTTGCTTCCTTTAACAACAACACTTTATCTATTAGTAAATCGGCAGTCTTTTGCTTTAAGTGCAAATTTTTAATATCCTGTTCTGTGACATTACCGCCTTTAATCTGTGCAAGTAAATTCGAATAAAAACTATACAGCTGATTATAAGTGTTTAGATACTCTTGAGTAGATATTTTTGTAGACCCAACCTTTATTGCTACATCTTGACCCATTTTAAATGGCCCAGCTACATAAAGATAAGCTCCGCCAGCAATAAAGCTTAATGTAGCAATAACAAGCACTACAAAAAAATACTTTTTATGCTTTCTGAAAAAACCCAACATCGATCTTCCTCCCAAAAAATTTACTGCTATTATATACCAATAAAAAAAATTATCAAACTATTTTAAGGTTTTTAGATGCAATACGCCTACATGTCAATATTAGCCTGCATGCTTGATTTTGTTTTTGCCTTTTTAATAAATGGCAAAAATACAATAAAAATAAGTGGAACCCACATCATTACATGAAATGCCTCTTGATATGACATTATTAAGCTTTGAGCATTTAGCGTATTGTTTGCCAAAGCAATTGCTTTGTGGTAAGTATCGGCAAAAGACAATCCTTGTGTAGTCAAATACTGTCTCATATGCTCAAATAAATCATTGAAAATTGGATTTGCGCTATTTATGTTTGATACCAATGCATCTCTGTGAAACTCTAGTCTTCTTGGTACAAATGTATCAATCATAAGAGATATGCCAAAACTTCCACCAATGTTTCTTGTAAAATTTATAACGCTACTTGCTTCATTCATGTCTTCATTCTTTAAAAAAGCGAAGGCAAGTACATTTATAGGTATAAAAACAAGCGGTAAACCAAAACCTATTAAGATTCTGCCTAATGTAATAAAATATGGAGAAGCAGTTAGATTTATTTGTTCCATTAAATAAAGGGAATAAGAAATGATTAAACTACCAATAAAAACAACAACTTTTGGTTTGATTTTAGCAGAAAATCTACCCAACAATATGATCACAATCAAACTTGAAATTCCGCCAGGCATCATAATAAGACCTGCAGTATAAGCATCATATCTAAATAATGTGAGCACTAAATTGGGTAGTAATGCAACTGTAACATAAAATAAAAATCCAACAAAAAATAATATTATAGCACTAAGTGCATAATTTTTATCTTTAAGCAAATACATTCTAATAAGAGGTTTTTCTGAAAAATAATTTCTTATTAGAAACATAGATATAAAAAAGAAACTCAAAAGTGCCAATACAACAATAAAGTTTGAGTTAAACCAGTTGTCTTCTTGTCCCCTATCAAGCAGCGTTTGGAGAGAACCAATGCCAATAGTAAGAAAAAGTAAAGCCAAATAATCAATTTTTAATCCTTTTTTTGCTTTAGCATAATCTGGGTCAAAAATAAATAGAATAATCATTATAATGGCAAGTACTCCAAATGGTACATTAATCAAAAACATCCAACGCCAAGAATAGTTGTTTACAATGTAGCCTCCAAGCAATGGCCCTAAAATGGGAGCAAAAACCACACCTATTGAAAATATAGACATTGCCTGCGTACGTTTTTCTGGCGGAAAGCTTTCCATCAATATAGCCTGAGACAGTGGCATTAATGTGCCTCCGCTAAAGCCTTGCAATGCCCTAAACAAAAGCAAAAGGTCAAGGTTTGGTGCAATACCGCACAAAAATGAGGTTGTTGTAAAACCCGCAACCATTGCTAAAAAGAATTTCTTTCTGCCAAATTTTTGAGAGAAAAAACCAGTAACAGGCAAAATTATAGCACTTGCTGCAATATAGACTGTTAAAGTCCACGCTGCATCATCTGTTGTAACAGATAATGGCCCAGCAATATAAGGCAAAGCCACACTTACGATAGAAGTATCCATCAATACCATAAATGTAGGTATCATCACAGTAAGCGCTATGACATAAGGGTTTACCTTTTGTTGCATTAATACCTCTTACTTAACATGCACTTCTACTTCACAGTTTAAGCCTACCCTTAGAGGGTATTTTTTGTAATCATAAGGCAAAAGCTCAATTCTTACTGGCA
>JAVRLY010000075.1:0-5644 GCA_031960885.1 Desulfurella sp.
CTTTTTGAATACTTGCTAAAGCTAACTCTTGGATGTTTGGTAAATATTGGTTTATTTTGGCAGATATACAGCCACCGCATAACTTTTCTCTTGGAAATGCTCTATAGTCTATGATCAAAACATTATACCCTAATGTTGATAAAATCCAAGCAGCAGTACTACCGCCTGGGCCTGCCCCTACGACTATACAATCATAAAACATCATTTGATTTTTATACAATTGTGATATAAAATGCAATAGGTTTGACAAGAGGTTGACTTGGGAAAAAAACAAATTTTAATTTCTCTTTTGATAATAAGCATAGTGGTAAGCATTGGTTTAGCTTATAGGTTTGTTAGTGTCTATGTGTGGAATCAAAACCCTTCAAAGTATTACTATAAAGGCAATGCGCTATATACCGAATACGATGCTTTTTACTATTCATACTATGCAAAGGCTTTTAATGAAGGCAAATATAAACCTCTACAACATGATCCATTAAGGTTTTATCCAGACAAAAAAGCCACATTTCCACCTGTAATTTTTATGATAAGCTTTCTTAGTGCAGAGCTTTCTAAACTGTTTCATGTCTCAATTCAGAATTTATCCGTTTATATGGTGCCCATTTTGGCTGTTTTATTTGTTATACCTTTAGTTTTTTACTTAATGGATTTAGGATACCCCATAGCAGCATTTAGCTCTTCTCTAACAGGCGTTTTGTCATTAATTTATATTGCGCGAACGCTTATTGCAAGGCTTAGGCCAGATTGCATGAATTTATTTTTTCCATTAGCTATAGGCTTATTTTTATACTTAAGCCAATTTA
This sequence comes from Desulfurella sp., assembly GCA_031960885.1. Lineage (GTDB taxonomy): Bacteria > Campylobacterota_A > Desulfurellia > Desulfurellales > Desulfurellaceae > Desulfurella. Next base: position 807 of record JAVRLY010000075.1, read on the forward strand.
GAGAACCTAAAAAAAGCTATATCTACGCTATTTTAGCAGGAATATTTGCGCAGCTATATTATTGGTGGTACATGCATGAAGGTATAATACTAGCATTTGCGATTGTTTATATACTTTCATTTGGTTTTATACAAAAAGATAGCGATAGCATATTTCACATATTCAATCTAAAGATATACAAAAAACGCTTTAAAGAGATTTTGCTTTTTCTAATTAGTGCAAACCCCATTATTCTCTATATGGGCATTCACAATGCAATTTTTCTGATTAATGTGTACTTAATTGACTTTTTTAGGCCTACTATGGGTGTTTTTCCAAATGTATTCATGTCTATTGCTGAAGCTGCAAGGGTAAATCTACATTACTTAGCTCAACTAACAAGTGGTAATTTTGTAGTGTTTTTGGCTTCTTTGGTTGGTTTAGTATTATTTTTAATAATGAATTTAAAAAAATTCATGGTATTTATCCCTGTGTTTTTTATTGGTTTAATGGCATTTAAAGGGGCCGAGCGATTTGCAATGTATCTGGCGCCATTTTTAGGTTTAGGTTTTGGGTATTTATTTGATTTGTTAGTCAAGCTTAAAATAAAAAAATTTAATAGTGTAAAAAATGTAATCACTGTGATTATTGCAATCATTCTAACTTTTCTTCCACTTGCGCCTAATGTAGTTATAGCAGAGCCAAAAATTACGCCAAATCTATATGCAGATTTTGTAAAATTAGGGAAAATTACTCCAAAATCATCAGTTATTTGGACATGGTGGGATTACGGTAGCGCTATCGAATTTTTAGCCAACCGCGCTACATTTCATGATGGTCAATCGCAAATTTACCCAAAAACGTACTTTATAGCTACAACTTACTCAGATTCGGATCCACAAACTGCATACAATACAATAAGCGCAATATCAAATATAGGCAATGCTGGCATTGAAAAAATGCTGAAGGAAAAACTTTCACCCCAAGATATTAAAGATAAGATTTTTAGTGGACAATTTAATGCACCACTAAAAAGGCCAACGTACTTTGCTTTTACAGAAGATGAAATCGGCAAGTTTGGTTGGATAAATTACTTTGGCACGTGGGATTTTAGATTAAAAAAGGGTTTATTTGAACCTATTGGACAATTTGGCGACTGTAAAATAGATCAAAACTCCAAAGATACAATCATTTGCGGCATAAACCAAATAAACATAAAAAAACTCTACCTTCAAACGCTTCAGTCTAAAATTGACATTCATACATTGGCAATTCGCAATAAAAATTTACAAATTATCTCTAAAGATAGTGGCAATTTGTATATAGATGTAGTTTACCAGAAAAACTCAACAATAAACGTGTATATTTTACAAAAGCAACCATTCTATTCAATGTTTAATCAAATGTTTATTTTAAGAAATTACGACCCTACTTACTTTAAACTTGTATATGACAATTTCCCCACTATGGTGCTCTATGAAGTTAACAAAGAACCTTTAAAATAAATCCTTAACGTAACTAAGCAATTCTTCTTTCTTTTTATTTTTTAGTTCGCACTGTGGGCAAATATTTGATGTAGTATAATATGTATTTCCACAGGAGCATATTTTTTTAGGCATTTCAAATAACTTTATAGCTTTTGGTACTAAATCCTCAACAAAAGCTTCATTTGCAGATATAGCATTTTTGGGGCACGCATCAATGCAGTTATTACAAGCGCAACATAAAGACGTGTTATAATAAATTGTAGCTGTATCGTTTTTTTCCACAATTATTGCACCTTTTGGACATACTGACTCGCAAATTGAACAAAAATCACAATTAGATTCTATTGAAAGCCTAAACGTACTATCAAAAGGCACATGTTTTTTGCTATCAATTAAATTCGCTTTAACCAGTTCAATCAAAAATTTTCTTTTGGGTACATTTTCTTTTATCTTAAAAACGTCTCTTCTTGACATGCCAAGTGTTGGCTCAAAAGGCTCAGTTGATTTTTCCTGTGTAATAACAATTGTATCTGTGCTTTTACCAAATGCTGTCAAAATTTGCTTTGCTTTGTTTAAATTTTTATTAAATACTTCAAGCGACTTCCTAAATTTGCAGTCTGTGCAATCACCTTTATAAATATTGATATACCCAAACTTTAACACAAAATAAACTATTAAGTGCTCGCTAAGGCGTGAAATACATGAAATCTTATTATCTCCTAACGCAAAAATACAGCCAAAAGTTGGCTCTTCAGCCTTTCTTGCGATTTCAATATCTAAATTGCGATGTAAATCAATTGCATCATTTTCACAAGCGCTATAGCATACACCGCAACCTATGCAATCTAACACATTGACTTTATTGTCAAAATCAATAGATAAAGCTTCAAATGGACAAACCTCTACGCATTTGCTACATGTGCTTTTCCAAAATGTGTTGTGGGAACAAAATTCATTTATGCTCACTTTGCCTGTAAAAACAAAATCATTCATTTATTTGAGTTTAGTTCCTTTATTTTTTTACTGTAAGTATCAGATATATCAGAAAAACTTACTATACCCAAAAATTGAGAATTTTCAACAATCGGAAGCCACGTAGTTTTGTTTGAACTCATTAATTTCCATGCATCCTCCAATGTAGTTGAACAAGTGGCAGTTACTGTTCCATATTTAACAAATTCTTCTACAGGTTTATCACTAACATTGATTATATCGTACAAATATACAGTTCCAATAAATCTATCATTTTCTATAACTGGCAAAGATGAAAAGAAGTTTTTAAACATTAAGTCCTTTGCTGTTTCTACTTTGTCATTTAGACTAACACCAATTTTTCTATACACTCCAACATCCGATATTTTTAATCTCTCTAAAAATGGAATATTAAACTCGCCAAAATGTGCTGGCGAATCTTTTTGTGTATTTACTTGAGATTTATATATGGTGGTGCTGCCAGATATTAGGTAAGAAATAGATACAGCTATCATTAAGGCTGGTAATAATTGCAAGCTGCCAGTCATTTCTACTACCATTAGCGTAACAGCAATTGGTACTTTACCAGCAGCTCCAAACAAAGCAAGCATGCCCACAATAACAAATGCGCCAATATTGTATTGAGTTACAAGCAAAGGAAACAAATAATGAAAAATAATTCCTAAACTGACACCTATAAATGCACCAATAAACATGCCAGGTGCAAATACACCGCCAGAGCCACCAGAACCAATTGTAAATGCCGTTGAAATAATTTTTACAAAAGGCATTAATAAAAAAATTAACAAGATTGGCAAACCAAACGAAGGAATAATGCTAAATTTTCCATCTATAAGCAATTGAATCCAACCATATCCTACGCCCATAACTTCTGGGAAAGCCAAAGATAATAAACCGCTAAAAAATGCACCAATTGCTGGTTTGTATATATTGTTTATGTTTAGTTTGGAAAATTTATCTTTTGTATAGTAAAATGCCTTGGGATATAGTATGGCAACATAACCGCAAACAACTCCCAATATAGCATAAAATGGCAACCTAAAAGCATTGAATGGAGACTTGTAAAATCCAAAAATAGGCTCAAAGCCAACAAAACTCCCAAATATAGAGTATCCTATAGCGCTTGCAACAATTGCTGGATAAATAACTTCAGATTGTAAATCTCGTTTGTATAATACTTCTGCAGCTAAAATTGCACCACCTATTGGTGCTTTAAAAATTGTACCAATACCAGCACCAATACCTATAGCCACAATCCTTCTTTTGTCTTGTGCATTTAAATGCAAAACTTTTCCAATTAATGAACCAATACCAGCTGAAATCAAAGCTGTCGGACCTTCCCTACCAGCTGAGCCACCAGAACCAATTGTTATAGCAGAAGCAATGGTTTTTAAAAAAATCACGCGAGGTCTGATGTTGCCTTCTTTGTTGTGGTAACTATCAATTGCAGCATCTGTACCATGACCTTCAGCTTCTGGCGCAAATTTAAAAATTAAAAAACCCGATATTAAACCACCTAAAGTAACAACAAAAGGTATTAAAAGAATGCGTTTTATCGCAAATATTTCACTTATGCCTTCACCTTTTGGCAAAGGTATTGTTGCACCTAAAAGATAGTGCAAAAAAAACCATTCACAAAGCTTTATGCTATAATAAAATACTAAGGCGCCAAAGCCAGCTACAATGCCTACTATTAATCCTATAATCAGCCATTTTAAAAAATAGGATTGATTTGAAATTAGAAGGCCAAAGTTTTTTGAAAATTTATAAAATTCAACTTTTACTTTTCTAAAAATATCCATCTTAAAGTTATATATACCAAACATTATGCATTTTCAAGTTTTTTAGCGTGTAATTTAACAATTACGGTGGTAAAAAATATTATTTTTATAAATTCTTGTGTTCTCAAATCTAAAAAATTCAAGAGACTTAAATGGCCGTTTAATCTTATTTTATGTTGACAAAATAAAAAAATTAACTATATTCTACTTTAGGCTATGAGGTTAGCCTTTAAGCGCCTATTTTAGGCTGATGACCTCTACTTTTAGCAATTGCTAAAGGGAGGTTTTATGGCTAACCTACAAATCCAAAAAATCATCGAACAATTAAATCAACTGTCAATAGAAGCTAAAACGCTTAAAACAATTGAGGAAAAATTAGCCACTCAACAATTTAATCTAGTCATTATAGGCCAGTTTAAACGAGGAAAATCTACACTAATAAATGCAATCTTAAAAAAACCTATTTTACCTACGTCAGTTTTACCACTTACATCGATAATAACTATTATTTCTTATGGTAGCAATCCATACTCAATTGTTAAATTTATAGATGGCTCAAAAAAGCAAATAGATTTAGATGAAATTGAGCTTTATGTAA
>JAVRLY010000076.1:0-5643 GCA_031960885.1 Desulfurella sp.
TACAAAATATACTCTAGCTGGTTTTGCTTCTATTTTAAAAACATCCGTACATTTAGTACATGGCATAATAAATAGCCCCCTTTATGTTTTAACACTAATTTTTATTATAATTAATTGCGCATGCTTGTCAATTAAGATCTTGTATTTAAGGAATTAAATGCTTGTTATAAAAATCGAAGCTCTCGTGGATATGGATTTAAGTAACTTTGTTTTAGAAGGTACTCTTCATTAAACCTTATTGAGAAGTTTAAAATCAGCTCAATTACTGTAAAGATATCGGCATTGCCATTAATGTAGCTTTGTATTAGGTCTAAAAAATGTGCCTTTTCTTTTGATGAAATCTTTTCTTTGAAATAACCTAACGCATGTAATAGTGTATTTACATGGCTTCCTTTTGAAGCACTCTTTTTAAATGTGCTTCTAAAAATTGTTTCGTATTTTTCATATGTATCATGTAAAGATTCTTCTTTGAGGTTTGATAACAGTTTGCCCAGTATTTGTAGGTTTTTTTGGCTGTATGCCATTAAAAGCAGCTTATTTTGAGAATGAAATTCGATAAGTTTTGCTTTTGTAAGATTTTCCTCTAGGTTCCTAAGACTTGAATTGACAAAAATTCTCGTAAGAAAAAGGTTCCTAATGCCAAAATCTATGAGTCTTTTTTCATCTTCTATAGGTAAATAAGGAAAACGCTCTAAAACAGCTTTTGCAAACATGCCCGATGTTTTCCCAATTGGGTTCTTATCATTTATATTACTGTAGTAGTTCGCATTCTTAACTGCACAACTTGGTGATTTGCTTTTTAAAAGAAAACCATCAACATTATTTTGCAAGTTGCTTAAAAATGATTTTGAAAAATACTCCATATCGGAAGTTAAATCTTTTTGCGTTTTTGGCTGGTAAAGTAAAAATTTTTCTTTTTTAACTATAATTATTGGTTCTCTTGGTATGCCAAGCCCTATTTCAACTTCAGGACAAATTGGGATATATTGCACGAACTTCCCAAGTTTTAAAGCAAATTCATCTTTTATAATACTTGCATCATAACGTGTGTGCTCAAAGTTTATACACTTGCTTATAACTACAATCGGCTTACAAAATTCCCTATCCATCAAAACTATCAAACCTACTTAGCATTTTACGACATACTATCATAAAGCAACAATCGCACTATCGGCTAATTATCATATCTTGTACTTTTTTGTCAAGCACTAAAAGCATAAAAAGACGAAATAGCTTCAAGATGTAGGCATGTGCTACGATTGATTTCTTCCTCTTCCAAAATAAAGAGGATTCAGCTTATGCGAAGCGGTAATCCCTTGTGCTGTCATGCTAAGGAAGACGTCTTGCGGGATATGAGGATAAAGCAAACTTATTGTTAAATCTAACATAAAAAAATTGTAACAAAAAATTGTTATACATTGTGGGGCTTAGCATTAAAAATGCTTCTTTTATTTTAAAATAATTGAACATAACATAGTTTAATTTTTTCAAGAGAATTTTTTCGCTTATTCTTATGCTGTTTTTTTGGCGTATTCTGAATAAATACTATAATAGAACTGCAAGATTTAATTGTGATTTTTCAACCTCAAATTATATTTCAAAAAAATAAAAAAAATACTTGACTTGATTTATTGAAAGGAATAAAATTACGTAAAATTTTTAAGAGGAGGTATGGCATGAAGAAAGTTTTAGCTATGTTGGTTGCATCAATGTTTCTAACTACTGCTCTTTCTCTTGGAGCAAAAGCAGCAGAAGAGAAGAAAGTAGAAAAGAAGGTAGAAAAAAAAGTTGAAAAGAAAGCACCTGCTGCAGCTGCAAAGAAAGCAGCAAAACCAAAAATTGAAGGTTGCTAATTGTTGAAAAGCTTACCTATAAACAAGCCTAGCTTGTTTATAGGTTCTTTGACTTTATTTTTGGATCTTTATGTTGTATTTTCTGATTCTGTAGTCAAGTTGTCTTAAAGTCAAGTTTAGAAGTCTTGCAGCTTTTGATTTAACAGATCCCGTTTCTTTTAATGCAAGCTCTATATGTTTTTTTTCAATATTTTGGATTTGTGTAGGTAAGTTTTTATCGTTAAGGCTATGCATCTCGAGCTTTTCAAGAGGTATTTTTTGTGAGATATAGGCTGGCAAATCCTCTAAGTTAACAATTTGTTCATTCATAACAACCAATCTTTCAATGATGTTTTCAAGCTCTCTAACATTGCCTGGCCAATTATAATTGATTAATTCTATTAAAGCTTCTTTTGAAATTTGAACTTTTTTACCATATTTTTCATTAAAAATTTTCAAGAAATAATCGATTAAAACGGGTATATCTTCTTTTCTTTCAAAAAGTGGCGGGATTCTTATAGGTATGACATTTAATCTGTAATACAAATCTTCTCTAAATCTACCTTCTTGTGTAAGTTCATATAGATTTTTATTTGTAGCTGCAATAATTCTCACATCTACAGATATTGTATCTAAACTGCCCAATCGCGAAAATTCCTTTTCTTGTATCACGCTTAAGAGTTTGCCTTGTAAAGACAATGGAAGATCTCCAATCTCATCCAAAAAAATTGTGCCTTTATTGGCTATTTCAAACTTACCTTTTTTTTGAGAAATTGCACCAGAAAATGCACCTTTTTCATAACCAAAAAGCTCTGCTTCAAGTAAATTTTCTGGTATGCTTGCACAATTTATACTAACAAACGCTTCTTTTTTTCTATTGCTTAGCTTATGTATTACTTTAGCAACCAAGCTCTTGCCTGTACCACTTTCGCCTTCTAAAAGCACAGTAGAGTCAATATTGGCGACTTTTAAGATTGTATTTTTCAGATTGTCTATTTGTTTTGATACACCTATAATCTCTGCAATAGGTGCTTTTAGCTCTATTTTGTTGAGCAAAATTTCTTTTTCTTCTTCAAATGTTCTTTTTTGAAACTCAAGTTTTTCATTCATCTTTTGGGCAAAGCCAATCATTATACTTATCATTGACAATAGCTTCAGTTCGTTTTCATATGATAAATTACGCATTTTTTCTTTATACACACCTAATACGCCGAGTTTTTCACCACCAATTTTTATAACCGTTCCAATAAAAACCACATCAAACTCAAAACGGTTTAGTACCCCCATTTTGTTTAAAAAAGCTTTATTTTCTTTTGGGTCATATATGACAGCTGGTATCTCATTTTTAAATACACTTCCAACTATACCTTCGCCTACTTTAAATATGCCTTTATATTTTTCTTTTTTTAACAAACCAAAACTCTCTTTAATCTCTAACGTATTTTCAATTGGGTTAAATAATGCAATGAAGCTTGCTGGTATGTCAAGATATGAGTAAAGCAATTTCAGTATGCTTTTAAAAGCCTCTTTTATGTTGTTTTGCTTGCTTAAAACTTTACTAACTTCATGGATTATGCTAAAATAGTTTTCGTTCACATTAATGCTTTTCATTGTTGACAATTATACAAATTTGTTAACAAAAATACAATATTTTATGTAAAGGCAATGCGTCAAAATCCATTATTAAACGCATAAAATATTTAGGAACGCTTTTTGCTCATTAAATTACAGAGTAACTTTTAGGAGGTTTTTATGTCTGTTGAAAAAGTCTTGAAATTAATCAAGGACGAAGAGGTAAAAGTTGTAGATTTGAGATTTGTAGATTTGCTTGGTACATGGCAACACTTTAGTGTGCCAGTACACGTGATAGAAGAAGAAACATTTACAGAAGGTTTAGGTTTTGATGGTTCATCAATTCGAGGTTGGCAATCTATAAATGAAAGTGATATGCTTGTAGTGCCAGACGCTCAAAGCGCATTTTTGGATCCTTTTACAGAAGTTACAACACTAAATTTAATTTGTTGTGTACTTGATCCAATTACAAAAGCACCATATCCAAGACATCCTCGATATATTGCATATAAGGCTCAAGAGTATTTAAAATCTACTGGCATTGCAGATACTGCATATTTTGGTCCAGAGTTAGAGTTTTTTATACTTGATAGCGTAAGATACGATATTGCACAAAACAAAAGCTATTACTATATTGATTCCCAAGAAGGCATATGGAATTCAGGAAAGGATGAAGAGCCAAATTTAGGTTACAAAATTAGAAATAAAGAAGGTTATTTTCCTGTTGCACCAACAGATAGTTTGCAAGATTTACGCACAGAAATGATACTCAATCTTGAAAAAGCCGGTATAGAAGTAGAAACACACCACCATGAAGTTGCAACAGCAGGTCAATGCGAGATTGATATGAAATTTTCTACACTTTTAGATATGGCTGATAGAGTATTAAAATACAAATACATAGTTAAAAACACAGCAGCAATGTATGGCAAGACAGTAACATTTATGCCAAAACCGATATTTGGCGATAACGGCACGGGCATGCATTCACATCAAAGCTTATGGAAAGATGGCAAACCTCTGTTTGCTGGAAGTCTTTATGCGGGGTTTAGCGAACTTGCAATGTATTACATGGGCGGTATTATAAAACATGGCAAAGCTATTGCAGCTTTTACAAATCCCACAATCAACTCTTATAAAAGACTAGTGCCTGGCTTTGAAGCACCCATTAACCTTGCTTATTCCTCAAGAAATAGAAGCGCAGCGCTAAGGATACCAATGTATTCATCATCACCAAAAGCAAAAAGAGTCGAAGTAAGGTTCCCAGACCCAAGCGCAAACCCATATTTAGCATTTTCTGCAATGCTTATGGCAGGCTTAGATGGCATATTAAACAGAATTGACCCAGGAGAGCCGCTTGATAAAAATATATATGATTTACCACCACAAGAATTAGCAAATGTGCCAAAAGCACCAGGCAGCCTAGAAGAAGCACTACAAGCCTTAGAAGATGATCATGATTTCTTGCTTAAAGGCGATGTATTTACAAAAGATTTAGTTGAAACATGGATTGACTATAAAAGAGAAAAAGAGATTAAACCCTACAGTATGTCAATAAACCCGATTGAATTTTTTATGTACTTTGATGTGTAAATAAAACATTTGCTGCAAGACTAAATCTTGCAGCAAATTAACTTTTTCGCTTTTTACGTCTTAAACTTCCCCACAACACTTATTAAGCTATCAGATACAGCCTTTAGGTTTTGGGTGTTGGCTGATATGGTTTCTACTGCTTTTGCATTTTCTTCTTGAGCTTGTGAGATTTCTTTTACTTGCATCTCAAGCTCAGATACAGTAGAAGACAATTCTTCGGTGGAAGCAGACAAAGCGTTTACTTGGTCTGATACATTGGCGATTTTTTGTGATACTACAGATATACTTTCTTTTGTTTGTGCAATGGCTTGAGCCTTTTCTTGCGTATCTGATTGCGTTTTGTTCATTACGCTTACTACTTTTGTTGTTTTGTCTTGTATGGATTTTATGATTGAGGCTACTTCATCTGTGGCTTTTTGTGTTTTTTCTGCAAGCTTTCTAATTTCATCGGCTACTACTGCAAAGCCCCTGCCGTGCTCTCCAGCTCTTGCTGCTTCAATAGCAGCATTTAGGGCTAGAAGGTTTATTTGGTCTGTTATATCGTTTATGATTTTTAGTATGTCTCCTACTTTCTTTGAAGCTTCGCCTAAGTCATTTACATCAAGGCCTGCTTTTGAGATAGAGTTAGATAGCTCAAGTATTGCTT
>JAVRLY010000077.1:0-5525 GCA_031960885.1 Desulfurella sp.
GGTGATATAAATATGAAATTTGGTGTTTATCTCGGTTTATGGGATAACAAAATTCTAGAAGATTCTAAAGCAGAATATATATTTAAAGTTGTTTCCGATATAGGGTACGATGATATTGAAATTCCTCTCAACGAACCGAAAAATATAGATATTCAAATAGTAAAAAAGTTATCTAAAAAATTTAATATAGATGTCACTACTTCTGTTGCTTTGCCGATTAAGGCAAATTTTATGTCCGAAAATCAAAAAGAGAGAGAATATGCAAATGAATTTATGAAAAATTGTATCAAAATAGCAAATTCAATTGGTTCTTCAGTACTTGGTGGCGTGATTTACTCACCTTGGGGTGAAACCAACATTGCCAAAACGCCCCAAACATTTAATTTTTTGATAGAAGGATTAAGAGACGTAGGCAAATATGCTAAAAGTTTAGGTGTGCGATTATGCATAGAACCTGTAAATAGATTTGAAAGTAATGTCATCAACACAGCCAACGAAGGATTATCTTTAATAGAAAAGGTGGGTTTTGATAATATTTTCCTTCTTTTGGATACTTTTCACATGAACATTGAAGAAAAAAATATTGTTTCAACTATCAAGCAAGTAGGTAAACAAATAGGTCATTTTCATACTTGCGAAAATGATCGTGGGGTTCCTGGAACAGGACATATACCTTGGAAAGATATTATAAGCACTTTGAAAGAAGTAAAATATGAAAATTATTTAGTTTTTGAAGCTTTTAAAGCGCCAGAAACATTAAAATCAGCAAGCATTTGGAGGCCAAATGAATTAACTCCTGATGCAATAGATTCTTCTAAATCATCTTTGAAATTTTTAAAATCATTAATATAAAATAGTTCCCCAAATTTGAATAGGAGGTGTAAGGTATGAAGAAAGTTTCCTTGGTAATTTTTGCTTTAGTAGTGGTTTTTGCGGTTGCTAGCATGGCAACATATACAATTGCTTTTGTCCCAAAACTTGTTGGAATACCCTATTTTACCGCTATGCAAGAAGGTGGAGATGCCGCTGCTTCCGCGCTAAACGTCAAATTTATTTACACAGGCCCAACAACAGCTAGTGTTGAAGGTCAAATTCAAGTAATAAATAATTTAATAACACAAGGTGTAAATGCTATAGCTGTTTCTGCTAATGATCCCGTTTCTCTTGTTCCTATAATGCAAAAAGCGATGTCTAAAGGTATACTTGCAATGGCTTCAGACTCTGATGTAGCGACACCTGGAAGAAAGATTTTTGTTGAGCAAGCACGTTCAAAAGATCTTGGATATGCTCTTATGGATGAAACAGCTAAATATCTCGGAGGAAAAGGATATTTTGCAATAATATCCGGTGGTGAAACAGCTACAAATCTTAATGAATGGATAATGTATTTAAAAGAGGATTTGAAAAATTACCCAGATATACACCTCGCTACTATTAGATATGCAGGTGAAAGTATTTCAGGTGCTGAACAAGCTGCTGCTGAAATAATGGAAGCATTTCCGCAAGTTAAAGTGCTTGTTGGTATGAATTCAACGGCTTCTCCAGGAGCAGCAGCAGCAATTGAATTGTTGCATAAAGTTGGGCAAGTAGTTACAATTGGCATAACAGATCCTATTTTGATGAAACAATATATGAAAGATGGTGTTTCACCAGCTTGCGTGCTTTGGAATCCAAGGGATCTCGGTTATTTAACTGTGTGGGCTGCTGTTCAATTACTTGAAGGTAAGACTTTACCTGCTAATACTCCAATTAACGTACCCGGTATTAGTGAGAAACCAACATACGATCCTCAAACGGGTGTTTTACTTCTTGGGGCACCACTTGTTTATACTCCTCAAACTGTTGATCAGTATAATTTTTAAAACTGTAAAAATTTCACCTCGGACTTCCGTCTGTTACGACGGAAGTCCATAGAATATCAAAACATCTCTCTTTTAGGAGTGATTAATGGATGGAAAATCAAATACTATTAGAAGGTAAAAAAATTAAAAAATCATTTGGAGGAGTACATGCTTTAAAGGGAGTTGATTTTATTTTAAATAGAGGAGAAGTTCATGCGCTTGTTGGAGAAAATGGGGCTGGTAAATCTACTCTTATAAAAATATTTTCAGGAGTTGTTTTGCCTGACAGTGGAAGTATATTTCTTAAAGGTAAAGAAATAAAAATTCAAAATCCGTTAGATGCTCATCAGAAAGGAATAGTTGCAGTTTATCAGGAACCGTTAGTTTATCCCAAACTTTCTGTTTTAGAAAATATTTTTATTGGTAATGAAATAAAAAACAGAAATGGCGAGATAGATTGGAAATCCGAAGAGAAAAAAGCAATAGAATTGTTCAAATCTCTTAATGTTAAAAGTGAAGATTTTATTCAAAAGCCAATTGGAAAACTTTCAACCGCAATTCAGCAATTTACACTTATTGCTAAGGCCCTTAACTATAATGCAGAAGTAATAATATTTGATGAACCGACTGCCATACTCAGCGATATTGATGCTCAAAATTTATTCAAGATCATAAAATTATTAAGTTCTAATGGAAAAGGAATTATATATATAAGTCATCGCTTGGAAGAGTTAAAAAATTTGGCAGATAGAATTACAGTTATGAAGGATGGTGAGATAGTAGGCACTGGAAATAGTGAAGATATGACGAGGGAAAAAATTATAGAATTAATGGCTGGAAAAAACTTAATAGAAAAAATTCAAAGAAATAGTCATGGAGAGAAAAAAGAAATTGTATTAGAAGTTCAAGGTCTTAGTAAAGATAAAGTATTTGAAAATATATCTTTCAATTTAAAAAAAGGTGAAATACTTGGCTTCGCTGGGCTGGTCGGATCTGGACGAAGCGAAGTGATGGAAGCAATTTTTGGTTTTACAAAATATGACAAGGGAAATATCCTTTTAGAAGGCAAGAATTTGAAAATTCACAAAACAATTGATGCAATTGATTCAGGAATTATATATCTACCAGAAAGCAGAAAATTGGGTTTACTTCAAAATAAGTCCATTTTTGATAACGTAGGGCTTTCAGTTTTTAACAGATTTTTAAAATTTCTTGGATTTATTGACAACAAAAATCTTTACCTTTCAATTAAAAAATATGTTGAGTTGCTTTCGATAAAAGCTCCTTCTCTCTCTACCAATGTAGAGGCTCTGAGCGGCGGAAACCAACAAAAAGTTTTATTTTCAAAAGGTTTAATTACTCAACCAAAAGTACTAATTCTGGATGAACCAACTCATGGAATAGATGTTGCAACTAAATTTGAGGTCTATAAATTAATCACTAAACTTGCAGATGAGGGTATATCAATAATTATGGTATCTTCAGAATTACCAGAAATTATAAGTTTGTCAGATCGTGTTATTGTTATGCATGAAGGTAAAATAACCGGTACTTTTGAGGGCGATCAAATAACTTCATTAAATTTAATTTCTGCATTTGTTAAATAAGAGGAGGTCAAAATAAAAAATGCAAATTTTTAAAAGAAGAGAATCGCTGATTTTGTTTTTTATATTTGCACTTATAATAATTTTCTCAATTGCAACCTCAGGTAGATTTGTAAGTTATAGTAATATAATTCAAATACTTGTTAATGCTGTTCCAATAATAATAAGTTCTATTGGGATGACAATGATAATTATTACAGCAGGAATAGATGTTTCAGCTGGATCAATTGTTGGTTTGGTAGGTATGACTATTTCTGTACTTTCTTTGCAAGGCATTTGGTCTCCATATGATTGGATAATAGGATTATTACTTGGAGGACTTCTTGGATTTTTCAATGCCGTATTGATCTGGAACTTAAAGATAGCACCCATTATAGCTACTTTAGCTACGATGGGTATATACCGTTCGCTTGTTTTTACAGTTTCGGGTGGACGGTGGGCGATAGGAATGCCGAATCTATTATTATGGATAGGAAGTGGAACGATTTTTAATATACCTTTTTCCATATTTTTGATGATAGCTTTGGTCATATATTTTACATATTTTATGTCAAGGCGCATTACTGGAAGAAATATTTATGCTATAGGAAATAATATTGAAGCAGCGAGAACTTCGGGCATTCCTATAGGAAAAACTATATTTTTTATTTATACACTCGCTGGCGTAATGTATGCTATTTCTGCTTTTGCGATCTTGGGACGGACCGGTCTTGCCCAGTCCACCATGGGAACTGGATTTGAATTAGAAGTAATAGCAGCAGTTGTTATAGGGGGTACGAATATTTTAGGTGGAGAGGGAACAATTATCGGAAGTTTAATAGGCGCATTACTCGTAGCAGTTATTGAAGATGGAATAGTTTTAGCTAATATTCCTCCATTGTTAACTGATTTTGTACTTGGAGCGCTAATTCTCATTGCAATATCAATTGATGTTGTCATAAAAAGGAGGGAAATTGCATGAATAGTTCAATTAAAAATGATGCCATCGATAATATTAAAAATTTGGAAGGGAAGAGTAAAAGTATTACTCTCATTTTTTTGAACCGTAAGTTTTTACTTTTATTGCTTTTTATAGTTATATATGCTTTCTTTGCCATTTTTGCCCATAATTTTAATAGTTTTCAAAATATAGAAAGTATAATGATTTTCTCAGTAGAAATAGGATTACTAGCTCTTGGCGAAACTCTTGTTATTACTTCAGGATTTGGTGGAATAGATTTATCTGTTGGATCAATGTTGGGATTAAGCGCTATAGTTATTGGAGAATTAATAGGTAAATTTGGGTTAAATATGTGGTTGGCTATAATAATTGGTTTACTTGTCGGTACAGGAGCTGGATTATTTAACGGCTTAATGATAGTATATGCTAAAATACCACCTCTGTTAACTACTTTAGCAACAATGTATTTATATTCTTCTTTAGCACTATTAGTCTCTATGGATCAATATGGAAATGCTATGCCAATATCCAATTTTCCAAGTATTTATTCTATTTTTGGTCAATCAAGTATTTTAGGGATACCCTTACAGTTCATACTCTTTTTTATACCTATAACAGTTGTTTTATACCTATTAGTTCACAAGACTATTTTTGGAAAACACCTCCTTTCAACAGGAACAGATGAAGTTGTATCAAAATTATCCGGAATTAACGTAAGCAAAATCAGACTTTGGGTATACACAATTAGTGGCATGTTAGCTGCTGTAGCAGCTTTAATAGAAACTTCTCGAATAGCAAGTGCGCGACCCGACCTTGGCTCAAATATGAATCTTGAAGCTATAACAATATCAGTCTTAGGTGGAACTTATATTTTTGGAGGAACAGCTGACATCATAGCTGTATTTATTGCTTCAGTTCTCGTTACAATGTTGGATAATGGGTTGTTTTTAGTGGGTGTAAATACAATTTGGCAAACAGGTGCTTTAGGTATTCTTCTTATTGGAGCATTGATACTTGATTTGATAGTAAGAAAAAGGTCACTGTAGTCGAAGATTTTATAGAGCTAAAATGAATTTGAAAGATTTTAAATTACCAAAATTTATTTACAATTTATATCCATTTTTCAGTTTAAACGATAAA
>JAVRLY010000078.1:0-5424 GCA_031960885.1 Desulfurella sp.
ATATTATTGAGACATTAAACAATTATCATATTAAACCTAAGATAGTGAAAACATTTGGTGATAAAATAGTTGTCGTTTTATAAGCATCATTTATGGAAAATATGTGTTAAATATCATACTGACTTTATTTTGAAGTTTTTTGATTTTATTTTCCAAGTTGTTTGTACCTAATAGAAATTCCATAACAATAAATTTGTCTTTAATATCGTTTGGTATTAAGCGTGTTAGGTTGAGGATATTTGTAAAAAACACATATGCACCTTTTAGAAATTTAGCTTCTTTCACAGGAATCTCATCAGTCATTTCTTCAACGCTTTTGCCAAATCTAAAACAACCTTCTTTGATGCAAAGGTATTGCAAGATAAATTCAATGTCAACTATGCCGCCTTTTGCGCTTTTAATATCAAAACCTTTGTGTATTTCAATTAAATTTTTCATTTCTTTAATAGTGTTTTGATTTAGTGAGTATACAAATTTATCAATTCTTTCATTTAGGTTGTGTTCAACATCGCTATATACAATGCGAGCTTTTTGTATTGCAAGTTTTTCCCAATCTTTTGCGTATTTTTCAAGATAATTTTTAAAATACTCAATATCGCATACTAAAAGTCCTTTGTCGCCATATGGCCTAAGCCGCAGGTCAACTGCGTATAGTTTATTAAGTTCCTTTACAAGATTTGAAATCTCAGATATTTTTTTTTCATCTGTTTTTTTTGCAAGAAATACTAAATCTAAGTCGCTATTTAAAAATAATTCATGCATACCTAACTTTCCATAACCTAATACGACGATGTCTTTTATTGAAAGCGTTTTTATCAAATTTTTTAAGTAAGCAACAGCAAAATCAGAAAGTATTTTTTTGTTTGATTTATCCAATTTTGAACTTAAAAACTTCAGTGCAATATTAAATTCCAATCTTTCTTTTTCTTCTTTCGTTAGGTCTATTATTTTTAATGGTTGTTCTATGGAAAAAAATTCATCTATTAAGAATGGATATTGTATAATTTTATTGCCAAAACCTATGGAAAATATTTTTGTCGCAATATCAAAAATATTCTTATTGCCAAAGAATACATCAAAATAGCTTGGCAAAATAGAATTGAAGCCTGATATGGAATTCACAAATAATTTATCGTTTATGCTTTGTGGTAGGGATTTAAATGCGTCGTATATTGATTCTATTGCGCTGCTTAAAACTTGAGGATTTAAGTTAACAAATTTAGATTTTCTTGCAATATCGCTAATTATAAATGCTATTTGTTTGTAATCTTTAAAATTTTCTTCAAAAAATTCCTCGAGTGTTTCTGTTGGGGAAAAAATAGGTACAAAAGGAGCATAAAAAATCGACTTATAAATGCCGTGAATTGTATCTGTGATTTTATTGTATATCTTTACAAATTGTTTTAATTCAAAATTGAATATTTTTGAAAAAATCTCTAATTCTTCTTGATTAGAAGGCAAATGAGTAATTTGTTTTTCATCTTTAAGTTGTAATTTATGCTCAACTAGTCTTAAAAATAAGTAACATGCTTTAAGAATATGTGCTTGTTTTAAGTAATGTTTGTTGCGCAAAATATTTAGAATTTCTACAGTAGAGTTTATTTGTAAATCAGGGTCTTTGCCGCCATATAGTAGTTGAAAGTATTGTGTTATAAATTCTGCTTCACGAATGCCTCCTATACCCAATTTCACATCCAATTTTAGTGGATTAATGATGCTTTCTTTATTGTTTGTAAGTTTCGTTGATTTAATTTTATAGCGGATGGATCTTATATCTTCAACATATTTAATGTCAATATTTTTTGTATATACAAATGGATGGATTATTGAAAAAAACTTTTGTGCTACGTAAAAGCTACCCGCAGAAAATCTTGCCCTTGTTAGAGCAAATTTTTCCCAAATTTGGCCAAAACTAAAATAATAATTTTCATATTCGTCTAAACTTAATGATAGACTGGAATTATTTCCAAATGGGCGCAATCTTGTATCTACTCTAAAAACAAAATTACCAAATTGTAAATCAGATATTATAGATACAACGTCTTGAGCAATTTTACATGCTTTGTTTAGAGAAGTGCTATTGTCATGAATAAACATAATATCTATATCGCTTGAAAAATTTAGCTCTTTTGCACCTAGCTTGCCCATGCTTACTATGCACAAATTTTTTTCTTTAAAATTTTCTTTTTCGCAAGCTATATCAAGCGCAATCTCTAAACAAGCATCGGCCAACTCTGATAATTCTGCATAGATAGTATGCGGTTTAAAAATTCTTGAGATTTCTTTTGATGCAATACGCAGGTACTCTTTTTTTCTATACTCTCTAAGTAAGTATTTTTTTTCATCAATTGTTTTTTTTGATTTTATATGGCTTTTTATTTCTTCATAAAAATCAGTTTTTGTTTTGGATGAATTTATATCTTCAATAAGCAAGTAAAAATATTCATTATGGTTAATAAGCAATAATGAAAGTGTATTGCTTTGCGAAAATATATTAAAAAGCAAATCTCGATAAAATTTAGATGCTTTTAGAATTTCAAAAAGCGTTGATTTGGCAGTAGTATTTTCTAAAAATCGCTCAAAATAGTCAAAAGCTTGGTCAGGGTTTGCGCACGCATTTAGCGATTCTTTAATTTCTTTTGCAGAGTTTATGAAATTTTCCAGTAAGCCTAACTTGGAAGTTATGCAAAGAAGCGATTTGTAAGCTTTAGTTTTATTCTTAAAGGCGCATAAAAAATTAGCTAAATCAATCACTCAATTTTATAAGAGCGTTTAAATATCTCTTCTGATGCAACTTCTTGTTTTTTAGCTTCAGGCAAAAGAGGCCCTTTAAATAAAAACAACACAGGTGATGCAATAAAGATAGAAGAGTAGGTGCCTGTGATAAATCCAACTAGCAAAGCAAAAGACATACCTTTTAAAACGCTTCCACCAAATAAAAACAAAATTAATGTTACAATAATAACTGTGCCTGATGTTATAATAGTCCTACTTAGTGTTTCACTGATTCCCATATTAATAGCATCAATTTTGCTTAGTTTTGGTTGATTCTTAAGTTTTTCTCTAATTCTATCAAAAATTATAACTGTATCATTTACAGAATAACCTACAATTGTTAATAATGCAGCTATAACATCCAATGTTAGCTCATAGTTAAATAAAGACAGAAAGCCTAATGTTATAAGTACATCGTGAATAAGTGATACAATTGACGCAACGGCAAAATTGTACCTAAACCTTATTGCTATATAAATTAATATGCCAACAAGAGAAAATAAAACTGCAATTATAGCTTTTTTTGTAAAATCACTACCAATCTTTGGGCCTATAACATTTACTTTTAATATTTGATATGAATTTGGACCGTATTTAGCAAATGCTTTTGCTATTTCAGCATTTAAAATATCATTATTTACATTACTTAGGGGTATTTCTATTAAGTATTGACCGTTTACATTACCGTAATTTTCTATTGACATATGTTTGAAATAATTGGATTTTTCTAACAATGTCCTGCATTCACCAGTGCTTAAAATATTTTTTGTTTGCAATATAATAGCCGTTCCGCCTTTAAATTCTATGCCTACCCTAAATCCATTTTTAACAATCAAAGATCCTATACCAATTGCAATCAATAATATAGAAAGATAAATTCCCCATTTAAACTTTGATACGAAATCTACCTTTAAATCTGGTTTAAATATATGCAACATCACGTGCTCCTAAATACTCAATTTTTTAAGTGATTTATTAGAAAATAGTGCATCATAGATAACTTTTGTAAAGGTAATAGCTGTAAACATATTTGCAATTAAGCCTATTGCAAGTGTAATAGCAAAACCTTTTATTGTTTCAGTACCAAACTGGTACAAAATAAAAGCTGTGATTAATGTAGTTATGTGTGTATCAATGATTGTAATAAGAGATCTATTATAGCCAAGTTCGACTGCATCTTTGGGTGTACGTCCATGAAATAATTCTTCCCTGATTCTTTCAAATATTAGAACGTTTGTATCGACGCTCATACCAACAGTTAAAGCCATACCAGCAATACCAGGCAGAGTTAATGTAGCACCAAGCATTGCAAGTGTTCCCAATATGATTAGTAGGTTAAACATTAAAGCAAAATCAGCTAACAACCCAAAGAATCTGTAATACACAAACATAAACAAAAATACTGCAATAGAGCCAATAATTATAGCAAGCGTTGCGCTTCTTATCGAATCTTTTCCTAATGTTGGACCTATAACGGTTTTTTCGAGCACTTTAACTGGTGCAGGTAGCGATCCACTTTTTAGAACAATTGCCAAATCATGCGCTTGTCTTACAGTAAAATCACCACTTATTTCTCCGCTACCATTTAAAATTGGTTCTCTTATAACGGGAGCAGAGTATACTGTATTGTCTAAAACTATTGCTAATCTTTTGCCAATATGAGAAGCAGTGAATTGAGCAAAAGCTTGTGAGCCTTGAGAATTTAATTCAAATGATACGACAGGCTGATTTGTTTGACTACTAAAAGATACATTGGCTTTTTTTATCATACTGCCTGTTACGACTGGAGCTTTTTTTACTACAATAGGTACTTTTGTAATTTCACCCGTTGTAGGATTTTTAATAATTTGGTATAATACCTCATCATCTGGTGGCAATTGACCATTGAGTGCATTTTCGACATTTACGGAATCATCAACTAAGTGCAACTCAAGCACTGCTGTTTGGCCAATGAGTTTAATAGCGCGCTCTGGGTCAGAAATACCAGGCAACTCAACCACAATATCCCTTGTGCCGCTTGTTACAACTGTAGGTTCTGCCACACCAAATTGGTCTATACGGTTTCTTATAACACCCACAGCTTGACTTACTGCTTCTTTTTGCATATTTAAAGCAATTTTTGGCTTAAGTGTCATAATTATAGATGCTGACGTGTTTTTTGTCTCAAAATTGCCAAAGTTGCTTTGAATTAAATCCAAAGCTCTATTTGTATCATTTGGATCCATCAAAGTAACATTTATAGATGCGCTTTTAGCATTAACTTCGACTGTATTGTAAGCGATTTTTGCATTATCAAATTGCTTTTTTAGATTGTCTGCAGCTTGTTGCAAGATGCTTGCTAGTGCTTTGTCTGTTTCAACTTCTAATGTTAAGTGTGTGCCACCTTTCAAATCAAGTCCGAGATTTATAACTTTTTTTGGCATAAAACTGGGCAAATTATCCAGTGTTTGCTGTGGTAAGAATGCATCTATTGCATATGCGCCAAATATGACAAAAACAACAATTACTAAAAAAAGTTTAAACCAATCTGATTGCTTCATAAATTTACGCTTTTGATATAATGTTGTCTTTTAAGATTTTAATGTTAACATTTTCTGCTATTTCAATAGTAAAATCTTTTTCACTTATATTTTTTATTTTACCGTATAT
>JAVRLY010000079.1:0-5232 GCA_031960885.1 Desulfurella sp.
TAAAGATAACGCCCAACCCATTATTGATACAAACGTGCCTGAGCGATTAAAAGCCAACATTCCTATTAAAACCGATAAAATAGGAAGAATTGACATAAAAAAATCCATACCTACCCCCAGATTTTTCTAATATGTTAAAAAAAATTAAATTTTTGTCAAGAAAAAGATATATATTAATATATTTTATAGTAGAGACTTACTTACATTTGCTTCATCAAATGTAGCTACTTCTGTAATTATGCGTGAAGCTGCTTCGACAATTGGCATTGCAAGCACCGCACCAGTACCTTCACCTAGTCTCATATCTAATTGAAGTATTGGCACAAGTCCTAAATATTCTATCATTTTGGCATGTCCTGGCTCTTGGGATTTGTGTGCGATAAACATATAATCTAAAGTTTTTGGATTTAACTTGTAGGCAATTAAAGCAGCAGCAGTGGAAATTAACCCATCTACAAGAACTGGGGTTGTATTGTAGCTTGCAGCCAATATTACACCTAAAATGGCAGCTATCTCGATACCGCCAACTTTGGATAGAATATCAATTGGATCATCTGGATCTGGTTTATGTTTTTCAATTGCCTGTTCTATTACGCTGATTTTGTGATGCAGCATTTGTTGTGTAATACCTGTACCTTTGCCTGTCATAGCTTGTGCAGAGTTTTTTGTTATTATACAACCTATAGCTGATGCTGGCGTGGTGTTTCCAATCCCCATATCGCCAGTTGCAATGAGATTAAGCTTGCTAGATTTTATTTCTTCACTTGCTATTTCAAATCCTGTCATTATGGCTGATATTGCTTCTTCTTTACTCATTGCAGGTTCTTTCAACATGTTATTTGTGCCATTTTTTATTTTTTTGACAATAAACTTGCTATTGCTATCTAAGTCTTTTTGCTCAATATTGCATTTTGAGCCCACATCAACTACAATTGTTTTGCAATTGTTTTGTTTTGAAAGCACAGATATGGTTGCAACCCCTCCAAGAAATGCTTTTATCATTTCGCAAGTAACTATCGAGTCAAAAGCACTTACCTTTTCTTCAACTATACCATGATCTGCTGCCATTACAAAAACTGCCCTTTTGTCTGTTTTGGGTTCAAGCGAAGCCCTTATTGCGCATAGGCGATATGAAATATCATGCAACATACCCATTGCAAGTGGTGGCATAATAAGCTGCATGGTTTTTTCTTGAGCCTTTTTATAAAATGTTTCATCAGACTTCTCAATACTATTTAGGATTGTCTCTAAATTCATAGCCCCTCCTTCATTTGTTTATCTAAACACGTATAAAGTAAAATACTTCAATTGTCAATTGCTAATTATTGGCAGGCTAGGATTATTGTAAAAAAAATCATTATTAAATGTTATTTAAAAAATTTGCAAATTAAGTAATTTTATGATATCAATTTAAATCAGATTAGATAAAATTAAATTATTAGAGGTAAAAAATCGCAAAAAGATGGAGGTTTTAAATGGTTAAAAAATTGATTTTCTTTACAGCGTTTACTTTTACTTTTTATTTTATAGGCGGCATTGTAAGCTATTTTTTGTTTACATCTTTTTTTAGGTCATATTTTCCTTATATATTTGCACTTTCTACAATTGCCTTTGCTGGTGTGAATTTTTGGTATTATTTTGTTGTGGTGATTGCACCAGCCCAAAGAGTTGCAAAAGAATACCAGTTAATTTCTAAACAGGAAAAGCACGATTTAACAAGAGAATATTTTGTTCCAAAATTATTTGACGCTTTGGGTACTTTTTTAAACACACTCGTGAGTTTTTCTAAAGGAGTTTTTGCAGAACTTATTACAAATTCAACAAAAACTTCTGTATTTAATGTTAAATTTAACTTTGAGCTTAAAAATGTAACAAAGCATATGAGCCAAACCAAAGATAATTTAGAAGCAATCAACAAAACGATGAATGACTCCACAAAAGTCATTAGTGATATCTCAAAAAACATGGAGCAGTTTGTTCGCTTTATGGAAGAGGTAAATCACATTAGTGACCAGACTGTTAGCATAAGTGATGAAATCAACAAAGGCTCTCAAAAAACAATAGCTGTGTTAGATAATAACAGACAGTCTATGTCAAACCTTCAAAGCCAGATTGAAGGTATAATCTCAATTGTGAATATCATAAACGACATGACAAATCAAACAAACCTCTTGGCACTAAATGCCGCAATTGAAGCAGCCAGAGCTGGCGAGCATGGCAGAGGCTTTGCGGTAGTTGCAGATGAGATTAGAAAGTTGGCTGAGCAAACTCAGAAAGAATCCAAAGAAATTGAAAAAACCATAAACTTGGTGAGTGATAATTTTATTGTATTGGTAGATGGCAATAAGGTGATTTATGAAACGATTAATGCAAATACGCTAATTGTTAACCAGATGATTGAATCTTTTGGTGCTTTGGCAAACAAAATTACGCAGGCAAATAACATGATAAACACAATCACCGCATCTATAGAAGAACAGTCCAGTTCAATGGAAGAAGTGGCTCAAACGGTAGCCTACATTGCTAACTCAGTCAAAGAGATATCCGATAGTTTAGACAGTGTAAGCGCTAAGAGTTTAGATTTAAGTAAAATATCAGCTCAAGCAGCAAATATACTAAAACGCGTAAAAGTTGGCAGCTACCTTGAAAAAGTGGTGGATTTAGCAAATCAAGGTGCAAAAGAAATGGTGCAGACAATAGAAAATGCCATTAAAAAAGGCACAATATCATCTTCTGATATTTGGGATAGAAACTACGTGCCTGTTCCTAACACAAACCCTCAAAAATATAAAACACGTTTCACTGACTTTTTTAAACAGTATATACAGCCAATTGAAGACAAATATATGAATATGGATTCAAACTTCAGGTTCTTTTTGCTAACAGACAACAATGGCTACCTTATTCATAACTCCGTATACGATAAACCCTTAACAGGTGATTATGAAAAAGACCTTGTAGGCAACCGCTCAATGCGTATATTCAATGACCCTGTGGGGCTTGCTGTTGCTCGCAATCAAGACAGTCTAATCATTCAAGTTTACCCAAGAGACACTGGTGAAGTAATGGCTGATATTGGCGTGCCGGTATTCATTGAAGGCAAGCATTGGGGTGGCATAAGAGTAGGGCTAGCTGTAGAGAATGTTTGATATGTTTTTTTTCTATTGACAAGCGCAAAAATTTTTATATAAATATAAATTATCGAGCGGGAATAGCTCAGTTGGTAGAGCACAACCTTGCCAAGGTTGGGGTCGCGGGTTCAAGTCCCGTTTCCCGCTCCATTTTTTATTTACAGACCCTATTGGCGGCATAGCCAAGTGGCTAAGGCACGGGTCTGCAAAACCCAGATCCCCGGTTCGAATCCGGGTGCCGCCTCCAAAGCTACCTAATTGCCGGGGTGGCGGAATTGGTAGACGCAAGGGACTTAAAATCCCTTGGGAGTTTCTCCCGTGTGGGTTCGATTCCCACCCTCGGCACCACTAAAAGGTTATTTGTTGGTTTACTAAAACACCGTAAGTTTGCAAATCATGTATTTTTTTCTTTCAAACACATTTATAAAAATTTTTTATAACTTTAAAAGTAGGAGAATTACATTTTTGGCTTTAATGTTGAGTGACTACAAGCTCAATTTAAGTTGTTTTACGCCAAATAAAATGTATAATGAAATAAAAAGGAATTGAACATTTGAAAATGGTTATTTTTAGCGACAGAATTAAACTTATTAAAAAAGGAACCCCAAAAGGTAAATATATCATCTACTGGATGCAGGGTGCGTTTAGGGTTGATTACAATCACTCTTTAGAATTTGCTATCTATCTTTCTAATGAACTGCAGCTGCCGCTTGTTGTTTTGGTAATCTTAAATCTCTCATACCCAGAAGCCAACTATAGAAGTTTTCGCTTTTTCCTAGAAGGCGTTGAAGATATCTACAATAAACTAAAAGACAGAAATATATCCCTGCATTTAAGGGTAGGCGAATTTGACAAAGTCATGGATCAATATAAAAATCTTGCCCATATAATTATAACTGATAAATCATACCTTTTGTATTTAAAATTAACAAAACTTGAAATACTTAAAAGTATAAATGCGACATGTTATGAGGTTGACACAAACCTGTTGGTTCCAGTTGAAATCGCAAGTAATAAAATCGAATATGGAGCCTATACATTGCGCCCAAAAATTCAAAAAATTTACGAAAAATTTCTTAACGATTTTTTGGATTTTGAATACAAAGGTCAATATGTTGAGCCGATGATAGAAGTTAATTTCAAACACTATTTTGACACTGAGCTTAAGGATAAGACTGAATATGTTGCACCAATTGAACTTAATGGCGGTCAAAAGGCTGCTGAAGGCGTTTTAAGAGATTTTATCCAAAATAAATTTTCATACTATTCACAACACAGAAGCGATCCAACGCTTCCAGTTGAATCAAATCTCTCTTTCTATTTACATTTTGGCCACATTTCTCCAATTAAAATATTAAGACAGCTTCCAAAAGCTGATTACAAAAATTATGAAGCATTCTTTGAACAGCTTATAGTAAGGAGAGAGCTAGCGCATAATTTTACATTCTACGCAGATTCAAATAAATTTTTTAATTACCTACCTCTATGGACAAAAAATACTTTGAACGAACATAAAAATGACAAAAAAGACTATATATACGATAAAGAAGCATTTGAAAAAGCCGCCACACACGATAAATATTGGAACGCTGCTCAAGTAGAGCTTTTAAAAACAGGAAAAATACACAATTATATTAGAATGTACTGGGGTAAAAAAATAATTGAATGGAGTAAAAATTTAACTGAAGCATATACAACAATGATTTATTTAAATAATAAATACGCGCTAGATGGGCGAGACCCAAATAGTTATGCAAGTATACTGTGGTGCTTTGGCTTGCATGATAGACCATTTAGAGAAAGAAATATTTTTGGAAAAGTCAGGTATATGTCTGAAAATGGCCTTAAAAGTAAGTTTGATATTGAAAAATACTGCCAAAAATGGCACAGTATATAAATGAAACTTAACGTACAAACATCCTAACTTTATACAGTTGTCACTTAACTTGTCACCAATTTGTTGTTTGAAATAAAAGAATACAAAAACTAATTCTTTTCAAACCAATAACGAAAACTTGCAACTTTGATACATCGTAGCGCTTTTAAGCCACAGAGAAATTGTCTATTTGGCTGGCTCATTATATGAACATGACCTATTTTT
>JAVRLY010000080.1:0-5198 GCA_031960885.1 Desulfurella sp.
ATTGGAACGACCTAATAAGCAAAATTGAAAGTGCCGATATTGTTTATCAGACGCCTATACAACAGCTTTATTTTGGTATACCAGATATAAATCTTAGCGAAAATGATTTTATACTTGAACCCTACATACCAGCACAATCAATTGTTTTGTTTGATGGTTTAGGAGAAACAGGCAAAACACTGTTAGCAATGCAGCTTGCTTTGTCGCTATCAGCAAGCAAAGCTTTTCTAAATTTTGCGATAAACGAAAACCGCAAAGTCTTATACTTAACAGCAGAAGAGAACGACAGGAATTTTGTAAAAAGACTAAAACTACTTACAAAAGGACTAGAAATAAACGACAAATTATTACAGCAGAACTTTGCTTGGCTTTCTACGTACTCACAAAATTTTCGTTGTAACACATATAGGCTATTACAGAATATCATGAAAAAAATAGAACCGACAGAATTCTACGTCTATTTAGTAAATATCATAAGCCATTTCAAGCCGTCGCTTGTGATTTTGGATAGCTTAGTCAATTTCTACGGCTTAGATGAAAACAGCAGCGAACAGGCGTCAATTTTTATGGAAAGCTTGAAGATAATAACAAAAGAACATGATTGCAGCTTTTTGCTATTGCACCACCAAACAAAAGAAGCCATGCGCGGAGAAACACAGTTATTTCGCGGATCTATGGTATTTCGCGAACAAAGCAGAGCGAGAATTATGTTACAGCGTGTAAACGAAGATACGAAAAAACTTACGATAGAAAAGCTGAATTATTACAGCGCTTTAAGAAGAGACATGTATATTAAGCTTGCAACGCTAAACGAGAATGAAGAACCTATCTTGTGCTTTATAGAAGGCGAACCGCCAAAGAAACAAGAAGAAAACAATACTAATAATAATCAAGGAGACGAAGAAAATGACAGAGAAGAAAAACATAACAACGTATAAAACAAAAACAAGCACAACGATAATTGATAACACAAGGGTCGATGTAGAACGCAGTTATCTGAAATATGACTTAACACACCTGCAACACGAGCCAGCACACTGTCTAGCAAAAGGACTTTTTCGCAGTTTAGGCCCGGGAGACAGAAACAGACTAAAGTTGGCGACTACGTATAAATTTGGAAACAATCAGATTGAGTTTTATGGGTATGAACCGCTTGGTGCCGATGACTTGCGAGTTCTACAAGGCTTAATTGCAATAGCGCCTATTTGCGATAAAAACCAAAAAGGATACGTAATTAGACAAGAAACTAAATCCGAGCTAGGCAAAACATTACGAGAAAAGCTTGAATTAAAATGGGACGCAATACAAAAAACGGTAATGATGGTTAAAACAAGCTATCGCAAGATAGCACGAGTAATAGGTTATACAGAAAACACAAACAACTATACCGCAATACAAAAATCAATTGAACGTATGCAAAAAGTTAATATCATCGTACAAAAAGGAAATATTCGCATGGGTTTTAACTTGTTATCAAGTTATATATCCCAAACACCAAACGATAAACAAAGCGGAAAAGTATGCGTTGCACTAAATCCTCTCATCACAGACGCGATTTTAGGCAAAGACCATTACACTAGGATTGATATGAATGAAGTGAGAACATTGCAAAGTGATCCTGCGCGATTAATACACCAGCATTTATGTGCGATGGTTAATTTTGGTATGGCAAAACGCTTTAATATCGATACATTATGCGAATACGTTTGGCCAGATAAAACAGAAAAGAGCGGAACGATAAGAAAAAGGCGATTTATAGTACATAAAGCACTTGAAGAATTAATTGGACTTGGCTGGGAAATTAAAGAATATATGAAAGACAAATACGAAATCAAGCGCCCAAAACCAGAAATAACAGTGAAACAGAAAAAGGTTAAGAAAAAGGCGAAAGAAAAGCAATAATTAAAATTGCAATATTTTTATTTATAGTCATAAAATACTTTAATTTTTTTGTAACAACGCCACTTTTTATTATATCAATCCGTATTCTCACGAGTAATTCACTAGTGTATATTTTTGTGATTTTGCCTTTTAAACGCCAAAAACTAAGAAACAATATCTTAATCGCAATTACTAATAAAAACCTAATAAAAAGGCAAGAAAAAAGGAAAAATAGGCTATCCCATTAATGGTAACGAACTATCCCATTAATGGTAACGAACTATCCCATTAATGGTAACGAACTATCCCATTAATGGTAACGCCCACACCTCTGGATTTTTTTATTATAACGGCAAAAAATCCACACCCGCAAAAACCGATCTATGATAATCTATGATAATCTATGATAATCTAGTGCAAAAGCTTCGCGCTTTTTGCTAACGCAAGCGCTTGCTTTTGCTTTAAAAAAGACAGCACACCAAAGTCGGCTAACAAAACTAATGTTTTTCAAATCTCTAAACGTTATCTAAAAAAAAAGAAGAAGCCAAAGAATGCCAATTTTTTTTTGTTATCAAATATAAATATATATAAAACCTGAGACAATATATTGCGCGCCACAAAATCGACGACACCAGCTGCCGCTAGAATGGCTCAGGACGCACAGAAATGGCTTATAGCGCGCATGTAGACGGTCGGTAATAGTTTTTTATATTGCCGTATGCAAAATCGAACGAATTTGAGCCACTTATGTGCGTGTAGCAAGTCGCAAATCTAACGGTTGGAGTTGCGACTTGTCTAATTTTCACAACATTACTTTTAGAATTTTGTGGTAAAAAACAACGTGAGCGAAACCGTTTCGCTCACGTTTACATTGCAAAAAATGGCTTTGTATTAAAGTTGCAAACAAGTGCAACGGTTGCGATTGTTCGATTTCTACTACAAAATATAAATTTTGTGGTAGAAATCACAGTGTTTGTATAAATTTAGCATAATGTAAAAAGTTTTTGTGCTTTAAATGTGAGCTATTATATATATAATAGCTTTTTGAGGTTTACAGCATTAACCATTAGTTAGGCTTGGATGGTATGTTTTTAAAGTGGCTTTGACAACAAGGGGCATTTTTAGTTATAATGAGAAAGTATTTGTAAAAATAAATGAGAGGTAACAATGAAAAAAATAGTTACTGCTCTATTACTACTAGCAGTAGTATTTACCACATTTACAGTTAGAGCTGACCAAACTGAATTCTCGCCGCAAACATGGATAGTAACTGATGGTGGTTATTACGATCCAGCAAAAAAAGATTTTGTTATTCCTCCAAATAGTTTTGACATAGTAAGTAACTTTGCCCCCCAACGGCTTGGCAGCAGTTGAGCTAAACGGTAAATATGGCTACATCAACCAAAAAGGTGAGTTAGTAATTCCTGCTAGTTTTGATTTTGCATTTGGCTTTGCCCCCAACGGCTTGGCAGCAGTTGAGCTAAACGGTAAATATGGCTACATCAACCAAAAAGGTGAGTTAGTAATTCCTGCTAGTTTTGATTGGGCATATGCCTTTGCCCCCAACGGTTTAGCATCGGTTGATCTAAACCATAAATATGGCTACATCAACCAAAAAGGCGAGTTTGTAATTTCTCCTCGTTTTGATAATGCATATGCCTTTGCCCCCAACGGCTTGGCAGCAGTTGAGCTAAACGGTAAATGGGGCTACATCAACCAAAAAGGTGAGTTAGTGGTTTCTCCTCGTTTTGATTCGGCATATCTCTTTGCCCCCAACGGCTTGGCATTAGTTGAGCTAAACGGTAAATGGGGCTACATCAACCAAAAAGGCGAGTTTGTAATTTCTCCTCGTTTTGATTGGGCAGGTGGCTTTGCCCCCAACGGTTTGGCGCCAGTTGAGCTAAACGGTAAATGGGGCTACATCAACCAAAAAGGCGAGTTTGTAATTCCTGCTCGTTTTGATAATGCAAGAAGATTTGCCAAAAACGGTTTTGCACCAGTTAAACTAAACGGCAATAAAAATGGTTTTATCAACCAAACAGGTGAAATTGTATTAATGGAAGATTATAAGTGTGGTACGAAAGTATTTAAAGATGACATTGGTCGCGTAATCTGGCCTAAAGATATTAAGCGTATCTGTAATTCAAAACCCACTAGCGTTTATTCATTTGCTAATGCACAAAATTCTAATTCAAAACCCACTAGCGTTTATTCATTTGCTAATGCACAAAATTCTATTCAAGAGTGCCTTAATTATCTTGCAGCTCAAGACTATCAAAAAGCAATTGCAGCTGGTCAACAAGCTATAAGCTTATATCCAAATAATGTCTTAGCTAATATATGTCTTGGGACAGCTTATTATCAAACAGGACAGTTTAACTTAGCACTTAATAGTTTCAAAAAAGCTGCAATGTATGCAACTAACAAACAAGATTTAGCAATTGTTTATAACCGGTTGGGGCTGACATATGATAATAAAGGCGATTTAGACGACGCTTTATTTTATTACGAAAAATCTCTTAAGCTTGATATAGCATTAGGCAAGAAACGAGGCGAGGCATTGAATTTAAACAATATAGCAGATATTTTTGAAGAAAAAGGCGAACTTAATAAAGCCTTAAGCTATTTTAAGAAATCTCTAAGCCTAGCCAGCGAAAAAAACAAAGCGAATATATACAACAATATTGCTGTGATTTATGATAATAAAGGAGAATATGCTAAAGCGGTAAGTTACCTTAAAAAATCTCTTGCAATAAGCACAAGATACGGCAATTATCACGCAAGCGGTATAGTTATGCTTAATCTTGGAGATGCATACAGAGAAATGAAAGACTTCAATAACGCTTATTATTACCTGCAAGAAGGACTCAAAATGGTAAAAAAAGTTGGGGATAAATATTGGGAAGCCTACGGTTATAAATATTTAGGCTGGTATTATAGAGATAAAGGCGATAATAAACTTGCAAATGATTATTGGATTAGGGCTTACACAATGTTTACATCTATTGGCGCAAAATTAGAAGCGCTGGACGTTTTGCTTGATCTTAAGAAGCTTAAATAAATATCATTGATGGTGTTAAAAATATATACTTTTGTAAATTATTTGTCCTTTATATATCCACTAGTTTAGAATGCGCATGAATATTATTGATTGTAGAATATTAATTGAGTATTTATTATTTGATTGAATATCAAATTGGTAATATAACAAACACATGTTATGAGAATTTTGCTCACAAACGATGATGGATATTTTTCAGAAGGCATAAAGGGTTTAAAAGATTATTTGTCAACAGAGCATGAAGTTTTTATTGTAA
>JAVRLY010000081.1:0-5182 GCA_031960885.1 Desulfurella sp.
ACATTATTGTTAAAGTTTTGTAGTAAAAACTACCAGAAAAATGGTGTTGGGGTTATAAAGATGGCTTAAAGATAAGGTTTTAATTTTTTCAAAAGCAAATTTTACTACAAAAATACCACAAAATATGAATATTGTGGTAGAAATTTTTAGAGAGTGGTTGCGGTGAAAAAACGAACGATATTTTTACAAAACGATTGTATTTTAGTATTATAGCAATAAAAATACTTTGGAGGCACTATGAAAAAATTTTTAGTTTTAGCTTTTGCATTTACTGTAACCATTGGCATTTATTCATTTGCTAATGCGCAAAATCCTATTAATGATTGTTTTAATTACCTTGCAGCTCAGGATTACCACAGGGCAATTGCAGCTGGCCAACAAGCTGTAAGTTTATACCCAAATAATATCTCAGCTAATATATGTCTCGGGAGAGCATATTATTACACAGGACAACTTGATTTAGCACTTAATAGTCTCAAACAAGCCGCAATGTATGCGACAAGTGAACAAAATTTAGCAGCTGCTTATAGCTGGTTAGGAGTGACATATTGGAGAAAAGGCGATTTAAATAACGCTTTAGTCTATGGCAATAAGGCTCTTGCACTTTATAAAGAATTAGGCGATAAAAAAGGCGAGGCGTATGAATTAAATGATCTAGCTCAAGTTTTTAGAGATAAAGGCGAATTTGATAAAGCTTTAAACTATTATGAGAAATCTCTAAGCTTAAGCAGTGAAAAAGACAAAGCAAATGTATACAATAATATTGCTATGGTTTATGAAGATAAAAAAGAATATCCCAAAGTAGTAAGCTATCTTAAAAAAGCTATTGCAATAGATACAAGATATGGTAATTATCAAGCAAGCGGAGCAGATATCCTTAATCTTGGAAATACATACAGAGAAATGAAAAACTTCAATAAAGCTTATCATTACCTGCAAGAAGGGCTTAAAATGGAGAAAAAAGTTGGAGATAAATATTGGGAAGCTACGGGTTATAGATATTTAGGCTCGTATTTTCAAGATAAAGGAAATAAAAAACTTGCAGAAGATTATTTTGCTAAAGCTTACACAATATTTAGGTCTATTGGCGCACTAAGTGATGCTGCGGATGCTAATATTAGACTTTTATCTATTATCGGTAATTTATTTACTCGTGCGCAACACTCTTTTAATAATTGTGCTCTTTATCTTAAAAATCACTACTATCAAGAGGCAATTACATCTGGTCAACAAGCTATAAGTTTATATCAAAAGGCTATAAGTTTATACCCAAATAGTGATAGTGGTATCGTTTACGCTAATTTATGTCTTGGGAAAGCATATTATTATACAGAGCAATTCGATTTAGCGCTTGATAGTTTCAAAAAGGCTGCAATGTATAAGAAAGATAATGGAGGGTTAAAAATTGCTTATGATTGGTTGGGAAGAACATATTATAGAAAAGGCGATTTAGATAAAGCCTTGATTTATTATAATAAAGCTCTCTGGAATACATCAGGTTCATTTGCTGCATCTATTTTAGAAAGTATGGCAGAGATTTTTAGAGAAAAAGATGAACTTAATAGAGCCTTAAGATATTATAGTGATATAGATCTAGAATCATGTAGTGAAAAAGATAAAGCAACTATCTATAACGATAGAGCTGTAATTTATGGAGAAAAAAAAGAATATATTAAAGCATTAATCTACTTTAAAAAAGCTCTCGCAAGAGATACAAAATACGGCAATGAACACGAAAGTGGTAGAGATATCCTTAATCTTGGAAATACCTACAGAGAAATGAAAGACTTTAACAACGCTTATCACTACTTACAAGAAGGACTTAAAATTGAAAAAAAAGCTGGAGATAAATATTCGGAAGCTGCGGGTTATAAATATTTAGGTTGGTATTTTCAAGATAAAGGCGATAAAAGACTTGCACAGATTTATTTAACCAAATCTGATGAAATATTTAAATCTATTGGCGGAGGAACAGAAGCGCAGAACGCTTCATATAGCCTAAAGTAGATTAAATAAAAAGAGATTTGTTTTATTTGGAGGCTCTATGAAAAGATTTTTAGTTTTAGTCGTTTCATTTGTTTTAACTATTGGTGTTTATTCATTTGCTCATGCGCAAGATCCTATTAATGATTGTTTTAATTATCTTGCAGCTCAAGACTATCAAGACGCAATTACAGCTGGACAGCAAGCTGTAAACTTATACCCAAATAGTTTTTCAGCTCATATATGTCTCGGGATAGCTTATTATCAAACAGGACAATTTGACTTAGCGCTTGATAGTCTCAAAAAGGCTGAAATGTATGCCACAAGTAGACGATATTTAGCAGCTGCTTATAACTGGTTGGGAATGACATATGATAAAAAAGGCGATTTAGACAACGCATTGTTTTATGATGAAAAATCTCTTAAGCTTGCTATAGAATTAGGCAATAAAAAAAGGGAAGCGTCTGATTTAAATAATATAGCTTTGATTTTTCAAGAAAAGGGCGAGCCTGATAAAGCCTTAAGTTATTTTGAGAAATCTCTAAGTTTAGTCAGTGAAAAAGATAAAGCGACTGTATACAACAATATTGCTATGGTTTATGATGATAAAGGAGAATATGCCAAAGCTGTAAGTTACTATAAAAAAGCTATTGCAATAGACACAAGATATGGCAATTATCGCGCAAGCGGCATACATATGCTTAATCTTGGAAATGCATACAGAGAAATGAAAGATTTCAATAACGCTTATTATTACCTGCAAGAAGGGATTAAAATGGAAAAAAAAGTTGGGGACAAGGATTGGGAAGCTATGGGCTATCAATACTTATGCTGGTATTATAGAGATAAAAGCAATAATAAACTCGCAAAGGATTATTTAACTAAAGCTTATACAATGTTTAAATCTATTGGTGCAGAATCACAAGCACAGTACGCTTTGTTTGAGCTTGGAGAGATTAAATAAAAAAGATTTCTTTGTCTTTTAATTTTAGGTAAATTAAATAAGGTATGGAAATTTATATCAACACTATGGCATCAAACTTTTATAGAGAATATGACGATGGGAGGGCGTTATGAAAAGAATACTTTTAAGTTTGGTTATTTTGGTGGTTTTTCTATCTTCTCAAGCAAGTGCTAAAACTTTTTCAATAAATGCAAAGACATTTCTATGTGAGTTTTATCTACCAGCAAAGCTTATGTCGGATTTAGATGGTTTGAAGACGTCAAAAGTTGATTACTATCTTCTAATACACGTAAACGATGCATTAGAACCTTATCTCGGCACATTAAAAGAAGCTTTGTTTAGAGCAACCGGAAAGCAGATTAGCGTAAGAGGAAACTGGAATGACTTGGCATTTAGTATCTATTATTTAATCAAAGACAACAGAAAGGCATCTCTTTATATCGCTCTGATTGCATTGCTTTTTAAAAAAGATGTTGTGATTGACTATGCAAGACGTTATAATCAAAGCGTAAGCTTTGAATCCCCCGGTATAATTTTTTTAACTCTCAATGGTTCTTTCTATAATAAGGAAGGTCGTTTTGAATGCAAAACCGTCGGAGATTGTGCCACTTTATTAACAACAATGCTGGCAAGGGATTTAAAAGACAACAGTGCAAATAAGGCAGCGGCCATTGAAACTATACTTTCACTCTTATCTAAGAACCCGCTTGCAGGCATAAAGAAAGTTTATAAAGAGTATGTACCCGAAACATACGAATTTGATCCAATCGGTTGTATGAGTAAGTAAAGGTTTCTGTTACTATAAAGGTGGTATGATTAAAAAAGAGTAGGTTTTTAAACAACTTGCCTAATTGTGCGCCTAAAAAATGTTGACATTTCAATGCAAATGAAAATAAATATATCCAAATAGGCTATAATTATTTTTTAGGCTTTGCTAGCAATACTTAACTTTTACTAAATAGCCTGCTAAAAAATCCTTTTTGTTTTTTCTCTTTTTCTTGCAAGATGCCTTGCAGTTTATCTAACTCTAGACTAACAATTGCAAGTCTTTGTTTTTTTAATTCTTCATACGGTACAAGCGCTTTACTCTTTTTTAACTCGTAGATATCGTTAATGACAAGATTTATTAGTTGGGCTTCAGTTGTAACTTTGTAGATACCCTGCAATTCTTTGAGTTTAGCTAGATTTTCTTCAGTTATCCTAAAGCCTTTAAACTTAAGTTGAGACACTCAAATACTCCTTATAACGATTAGTTTCTAATCGTTTAAAAGCGTTAACGCTTAATTTAGCATAGTTTATGCTTTATTTAAATTAGTTATCTAACCGTTATATGATAAAATAAAAACATTGTTGTTAATGCCAATGTAAAAATTAACAAAATTGCCAATTTAAAAATTGGCAAAAATGTTAACTGATTTTGCATTATTTTCCCTTAAAAATTCTTTTTTGGATATCGTTTATCTTGACAACCCATGTCTGCTCGATAATTCACTTTAATTAGGCTTTATCCCTATATTCCTTAAATGTTTTAATGCAGGTTCAAATCCTTCAACTGAATTACCTATAGCTCAATTTAGATAAGATAATTCTAATTTTACTTTGCAAAACTGTTAACTTTTACATTTGCAAAACTGGTATGTTTTACATTGGCATTAACACATTGTAAACAAGGGTTTTTTGTAAACTCTTAAGAGTATATCTAAAAACATATTGTCCTGTATGTGTCCAATAGTCAAAAATCTTATCTTATATATTATTGATTAAACAGTATTAATTGAATATTCAATATTTGATTTAATATCAAAACCTTGTTTGTTATCATTAAAAACAAGCATAAGTAAGCCACTTTTAGAAGCTTATTTTAGTGAGTTAGCAATTGTATATTGCTATAAAATTATGGTAAAATGGCTTCTTAAGGGAGTAGTGCTACATTACTACATCCCCCCCCTTTGCTGATGTTAACCTGCATACAATAGTCATTTAAAAGTGGCTATTGTATGCTAATAGTATTTTATTAAAACATTGTTTGTTAACACTTCAAACCAGCATATAGGAGCTATTTTTAGAAGCTTATTTTAACCATTAAGACAGGCACAATTAAAGCCGTCTATTTGCTTCACAAATAGACGGCGTAAGGATAGATAAGTTTTTATTGATTTTTAATCAAACAATATCAGTGACTAAAGGGACTAATTTTATATAGATTTATGAGTTTTTATATAATCTTATATGCAA
>JAVRLY010000082.1:0-5175 GCA_031960885.1 Desulfurella sp.
GCCAGTAAGAATTGAGCTTTTGCCTTATGATTACAAAAAATACCCTCTAAGGGTAGGCTTAAACTGTGAAGTAGAAGTGCATGTTAAGTAAGAGGTATTAATGCAACAAAAGGTAAACCCTTATGTTATAGCACTTACTGTGATGCTCGCTACGTTTATGGAAGTTCTAGATACATCTGTTGCCAATGTTGCACTACCTCATATAGCTGGTTCTTTGTCTGTTACGGTTACTGATTCTACATGGGTTTTAACTTCCTATTTAGCAGCTAATGCTATTGTTTTGCCCATTACTGGATGGCTTTCGCAAAAAATTGGACGCAAGCGCTATTTTATTGGAAGTATAGTATTATTTACTCTATCTTCTGCATTATGCGGTTTATCTTTTGATTTTTATTTTTTACTTATCGCAAGAGCCATTCAGGGTTTTGCAGGCGGTGGGTTGCAACCTGTGTCTCAAGCTGTATTAATGGAGAGCTTCCCAGAAAAAAAACGCGGAATGGCAATGAGCATTTTCTCGATTGGTGTAATTTTTGCGCCTATTCTTGGTCCTGTTATTGGCGGTTGGCTTACAGACCAATATTCTTGGCGATGGGTGTTTTATATTAATGTACCTGTTGGGATATTGGCTACAATTTTGACAGCTATGCTTGTTGAAGACCCACCATATGCAAAAGCAAATCCAAAACTTAGAATTGACTATTTTGCTTTGAGTTTTATATTTATTGGCATTGCATCACTTCAAATAATGTTAGATCAAGGTCAAAATAAAGATTGGCTTAACTCAAGTTTGATTGTGGTTTTAGCATTATCCGCTTTCTTTTTTATATCGTTATTTATTATAGAAAACGCATTTTCAAAGGAGCCTATAATAAAATTTGGGTTATTTAGAGATATTAATTATTCAATTGGTGTTTTTTTAATGTTTATGACTGGATTTGTATTGTATTCTTCTTTAGCTCTTTTGCCTATACTTGTGCAAACATTGATGGGATACGATGCCTTGAAAGCTGGATTAGTAATAGCGCCAGGTGGCATTGCAAGCTTGATTATAGCACCTATAGTAGGTAAATTATCAAATAAAATTAATGTTAAGGTGATTGTGGGAATTGGTATTTTACTTGTAGCATATTCACTTCACTTAATGTCTGAGTTTAATTTAACAGCCTCATTTGATGTATTTGCGTGGGCGCGTATTGTGATGGGATTTGGTTTGCCAATGATGTTTATACCAATAAATTTAATAGCTTATAAATTTTTAAAAAAAGAGGATATGGGAGATGCAAGTGGCGTTATAAATTTTGCTAGAAATATTGGAGGCTCTATTGGTATATCTTTTGCTGCTACAATGCTGCAGCGCAGGGAGGTGTTTAATAGAGATACTTTGGTCCAAAATTTTAGTGACTCAAGTATTATTTTTCATAATTTTCTAGATAGCACCAGGCAATATTTAGTTGCAAGAGGTTATTCTTTTGCTGATAGTTATCATACTGCAATTGGTGTGATGAATAATATACTTCTATCGCAAAGCTCAATTATAGGTTATAGGGATGTATTCCATTTGATTATCTATTTTACAATGCCATTATTTATATTAATATTATTTGTAAAAACAAAACAAACTAAAAAAATAAGAGGGTAGTGCTATGAAGATTGTATTAGTTGAAGATGATGAAAAAATTAGTAGTTTTATTGCAAAGGGTTTTAAAGAATTAGGCTATATTATTCAGGTATTTAATAATGGTGAGGATGCTTATTACTTTCTCACAAATGAAAACTATGATATTGCAATTATAGACATTATGCTACCAAAATTGAATGGATTTGAACTTATTCAAAAACTGAGAGAAAAATCAAACAAAATACCGATTATTGTGCTTAGCGCAAAAAACTCTACAGATGATAAAGTAAAAGGATTAGAGCTTGGGGCTGATGATTATTTAACAAAACCTTTCGCATTTAGCGAGCTTTTATCACGTATAAATGCCATTTATAGAAGAGTGAATAACATAAAAGAAACAGTTTTGCAATATGCGGATTTGAGTTTAGATATACTAACAAGGGAAGTTACTAAAGCAGATAAAACTATAGAATTACAAAAGAAAGAGTATTCTTTATTAGAATACCTTATGCGCAACGCTGGTCGCATTGTTACAAAAACGATGATTTTAGAAAGCATATGGGGATATGATTTTGATCCTCAAACGAACGTTGTTGATGTGCTTATACATAGATTGAGAAAAAAAATTGATGACCCTTTTGAAAAGAAACTTATACATACAGTGCATGGCGTAGGCTATGTTCTTAAAGAAAAATAAATTTTTTTCATTTAACAAGATTTCTATTAAAATTCTTCTATGGTATAGTGTTATATTCATATCAAATGCTATTTTCTTGTTTTTATTAGCGTATTTTATAATTTCAGCAACATTAAGAGATAAAGAGTCAACATCGGTTAGTCTAGAAATGGAAAAAATTTTGCTTGATATCCAAAAGTATGGGGTATCTAACATTAACAAACACATAAGCCACAAAGAAAAAGAAGAATTTTTCATAGTAGTAGTTCTTAAAAACAAAGCTATATATGTAAATGACAATGTTAAAAATTTTAAACCAATCAGTAGTATTATAGAAAAATCTAAAATTTCTCAAAATTTTTTTACCATTAAAGCAAATGGTAAAACATTTAAATTTCAGGCTTATAAGACACAAGGCTATATGGTAATAGCTGGAAAGGATGTTGCGGGTACGGAAGAATTGTTGGAAAATTTTAGAGAGATTTTCTTTGGTATGATTTTATTTACGATGATTTTAGGTATTATTGGTGGTTTAATTGCGTTGAGGAAAATACTTCTACCTATAAAAAGCATCACTCAAACAGCTCAATACATTATTAATACTGGCAAATTAAATGAACGTATAAAAGTAGGAAATGCTCAAGATGAATTCTACGATTTAAGTGTTATTATAAACAAGATGCTTGATAGGATAGAAGTACTTGTTAATACATTGAAAGAAACAATTGACAATGTAGCGCATGATTTGAGAACGCCTTTAACAAGGATTAAAATTACAAGTGAGTTGGCACTAAGTGATCAACCAAAACTCAACCCCAAAGAAGCACTTTTGAGTTGCCTTAGTGAATCGGACAAAATTTTGACCTTGCTAAATGCTATAAGTGATATTTCTCAGGTAGAAACGGGTTCTTTAAAATTGAACATTAAAAGAATACAACTAAAAAAACTCATTGATGATGTTATTGATTTGTATGATTATGTAATTGAAGAAAATGAGATTAGCTTAGTGGTTAATTGTAGGGATAATATTTTTATAAATGGTGATTTTAATAGATTGCGACAAGCTTTGTCAAATTTGATAGACAATGCCATAAAATATAATAAGCCAAATGGTAAAATTTCAATAAAATGCCCTTTAATAAACAATAAAGCATGTCTTTTTATAAGTGATACAGGTATTGGTATAAGTGAAAAGGATTTGCCTTATATATTTGAAAGATTATATAGGGCAGATAAAAGCAGGTCTAAACAAGGATTAGGTCTTGGCTTATCTTTAGTTAAAGCCATACTTAAAGCGCATAATGCAAAAATAAAAGTTAGAAGCAAGTTGAATTGCGGCAGTGTTTTCTGTATAATATTCCCAGATTAAAACATTGTAATTTTTGTGACATATAAAAACAAAGCTAATTTATTACAAGGGGATTGCGATGCGAATAGTGTTGGCGTTTGTTTTGCTATTTTTTATATCAAGTTGCGCTACATACAGACCACTTAATATCAATAATAAACACATTAACGAGAAAACAAACTATATAGATAAAGATGCTATAAAAAACATACCGCAAGGCA
This sequence comes from Desulfurella sp., assembly GCA_031960885.1. Lineage (GTDB taxonomy): Bacteria > Campylobacterota_A > Desulfurellia > Desulfurellales > Desulfurellaceae > Desulfurella. Next base: position 3,864 of record JAVRLY010000082.1, read on the forward strand.
GTGCTATTTTATATAAATTGCAGCATAACAAACCATTAACTGAAAATGAGATAGCAAATCTAGCGCTGCATTTAAATCCTCAATTAACGATTGAAAGGGATAAAATTGAGCTTGCAAAAGCGCGTCTTGAGAGTGCTAAGGTTATACCAAACCCAAGTGTATCAACAGATATAGGCTTTCCTATAGCTGGCAATATTGCAAATACATACGATAGTTATTCAATTGGTTTTTCCTACCCAATAGAATGGATGTTTTCCCACAGCGCAAAGGTAAAAAGCGCTATTTTAGATTATGAATCGCAAAAATTAAGTTACAATTTTAACGCTTATCAGGTTATGCAAAATGCAAAGTTACAAGCCGCCAATGTATATTATTTAGAAAAAATCCTTCAAGCAACATTAGATAAGTTTAAGCTATACACTAAAATTTACTATACGATTCAATCCGCTTTTAAAAATAATTTGGTTTCTTTAAGTGATTTGGAGATTGCAAAAAGTGAATATGATGCAGCAAAAACACAGTATTTGAATACGAAAAATTCTTTAGAAAACGAAAAAAATAATTTAAATAGTATATTGGGTTTGCCATACAATGCGAATATTAAAATAGATATAAAACCCGAATCCAACTTCACTTTGCCTCCACTAGACAAATTATTGGCACACATAACAAACCGTTTAGATATAGTAGCCTACAAGTTGGCATATGAGTCTCAACAAGAAAAAACGCGCGCTGCATTTATCAGTCAATTTCCCAAAATATCAATTAGTTTTCCTTTTAGTCGCAACACATCAAATCTTCAAAAAATTGGTTTTGGTATTTCTATAGAATTTCCTATTTTTAATACAAATAAAGCCCAAATAGATATACAAAAAACTACGCAAAAACAAATGTACGATGAGTATGTATCTCGTATAAATACGGCAAAGTTTGATATTAAAAAGCTCTTTGAGGATATAAAAAACATACAGAATCAACTTGAGTATCTAAACTCAGATTACCAACGCTCATCTAATCTTTTAGATTATTACAATAAGGCATATAACGAAGGTCTTATATCCATTTTAGAATATTACAAAAATGTTAACGCGCTGCTTGATAAAAAAATTCGTATATTGAATTTAGAAAAAAATATTTATGCTATGAAAATAGCTTTAGAAATTGCATCAGCTCAAAAAATTGATTAATTGGGAGTTTTTAGAATGAAAAAAGTGTTTTTAATCATATTAATTTTATGTTTCATTGTTGGGGTATATTTGATTGCTAAAAAAAATAAAAATTTACCTACAGCTAAAACACAAGAGCTTATTGC
>JAVRLY010000083.1:0-5163 GCA_031960885.1 Desulfurella sp.
GCCATTTCAAGTAAAATTTGCTCTGGTATGGGCGTTGGGCCAGGTGTCATTAAATATTTTTTCATAATATTTCTCCTTTAAAAAGAAACATCGCTAATATTTCCCAAACATGTTAAATGCATTTTATCTACGCTTATTAAATCTAAGACTTCCATGATATCATCAACACTTACTTTGTCAACTTTTCGAAAAATATCTTTTGGCTCTTGATAAGCGCCGTATGTTAAAAAATCACTGCCCAATTTTATCATTAAACTGTTTGTGCTTTCAAGTGATAAACCATATTGGCCTTTGAAATTGGTTTTTACATCATCTAACTCGTTTATAGTCATCCCATTTTTTTTGAATTTATTTAACTCTTCTATACATGCATCTATCAAATCTTGAGTTTTTGCATTTGATGTAGAGCTTGAAATGTAAAAAATACCGCCTTTTTTAAAAAACATGATACTGGAATATATACTATAACACAAAGACTTTTCTTCTCTAATCGATTGGAAAAGCCTTGAACTCATATTTCCACCAAAAAAATTATTTGCTAAATAGGCAGCGTATCTTTTATCATCGTATATGCTAAACAGTTCGCAACCTAAAATGGCATTTGTTTGTTCTAACTGCCTTTGTATAATATTTTTACCTGGCACAAACTTAAACTCGTAATCCACAATGTCAGCATCAACAAAATACTCTTTATAAGAAAACTCGCTATTTGAATCAAGATTTGCACCCTCACCTACATAAGAGACAAGCATGTTTTCTGGTTTATAAAATTTACCCATAAACTTTAGCAAATCTTCTCTTGTATAAGAGGCAACTTGCTCTTTTGTACCTAAAATGGGCTTTCCTATATTTGTTGGTATAGCACTTTCAAAAAAAGCATCAAATACAGCCGATTGAGGATCATCATAAGATGAATTAATCTCTTCAATTATCACGCCTTTTTCTTTTTCTAATTCTGCTTCATGTAATGTTGGGTTTGTTACAATATCAAGCAATACATCCCATGCTTTTTCTATGTAATCATTTAAAACTTTAACATAAAAACATGTGTACTCTTTTGAAGTAAAAGCATTAATGATGCCACCTAAGCGGTCAATTTCTTTGGCTATATCATAATAGGTGCGCTTTTTTGTTCCTTTAAATACCATATGTTCAACAAAATGAGATAAACCGCGCATTGAATCATCTTCGAAGGCACTGCCAGACTTTACAAATATCCCTACTGCACCTACAACGCCAGATTTCTTAATTGTCTGAAGTTTCATTTTGGTCTTCTTGTTGATTCTCTTCCAGTTTCAAAGCTTTGATTGATAAAGAAACTCTGCCAAATTTATCGATACCTATAATTTTAGTAGTTACCTTATCACCAACGCTTAAAACATCAGAAACACTTTTTACTCGTTTCGTATCAATCTGAGATATATGCATGAGGCCTTCTTGATTTGGCGAAAATTTTATAAACGCTCCGTAATCTTCAATACGACTTACCACGCCTTCCACGATTTGACCTTCTTCTAGCTCGCCAATTGATATTTTTATAATCTCAATGGCTCTATCTAAATCTTTAGCGTTGTTCGCAAAAATATTTACTTTGCCATCTTGTTCTATATCAATTTTTGTGTTGGTTTCTTCTATTATAGATTTAATAACTTTACCAGCAGGACCAATAAGGTCTTTAATTTTATCAATGCTAATATTAATTTGAGCTACCTTTGGCGCATATTCGGACAAACGCGCTCTGTATGTAGGAAGTGTTTGCAACATTTTATCAAGTATAAAAAGCCTGGCTTTATCGGCTTTTTCTAAAGCATACATAAGCAATTGTTTATTAACGCCTTCTATTTTTATATCCATTTGCAAAGCATTAATACCATCTTTTGTGCCAGCTACCTTAAAATCCATATCTCCATAATGGTCTTCATCTCCCATGATGTCAGTTAAAATATAGTAATTGTCTTCTGATTTTATTAATCCCATAGCCACGCCAGAAACGGGTTTTTTAATAGGCACGCCTGCATCCATTAACGATAAAGTTGCGCCACAAACAGTAGCCATAGAGCTTGAACCGTTAGATTCCAAAATATCTGAAACTATACGTATTGCATAAGGAAAATCTGATTCATCAGGTATAACTGGTTCAATTGCCCTTTTTGCTAAAGCGCCATGACCAATTTCTCGTCTTCCTGGCGGACCCAAACGTTTTACCTCACCTACGCTAAATGGTGGAAAATTATAATGGAGCATAAAGCGTTCAAACGTTTCACCGCCTATATTATCTATAATTTGCATATCCGTTTTAGACCCAAGTGTAGTTACAACTAAAGCCTGCGTTTCTCCCCTTGTAAATACTGCAGAACCGTGCGTTCTTGGCAATACGCCAACTTCGCATGTAATAGTCCTTATATCATCAAGACCTCTTCCATCTATCCTTACACCTGTTGAAATAATCTTATCTCGAACTAAATTTTTTATAATATCTTCAAACGCGGTTTTTGATTTTGATTCTAAATTCTCTTCCTCGCTAAACTCGCTTTCTAATTTATTGAATGCATTAGTAAAAATTGCATCTATTTTTTCGTGTCTTTTTTTCTTATCTGTAATATTAAGAGCCTCTTGGAGATCATCTATGCATAAGGCTTCCAATGATGCAAGTATTTTATCGCTAACAGCTACAGGCTCGTATTGTCTTTTTGGTTTGGCAGCTTGTTTAATGATTTTTTCTTGCAGTTCTATAAGTTTATTAATAACTTGCTGTGCATAAGAAATAGATTCCACCATAGTTTGAGTAGATATCTCATTTGAACCAGATTCAATCATGTTAATGGCATTTTTTGTACCAGCAACGATTAAATTTAACGATGAATCTTTCAGCTGTGATTGTGTAGGCAATGGTATAAACTCTTTACCTCTAAGTCCTATCCTACATGCAGCAACTGGACCGTAAAATGGTATATCTGAGATATTTAAAGCACATGATGCTGCTAGTATGGCAGCTATCACAACATCGTTTTCTTGGTCAGCCGAGATTGTTGTAACTATAATTTGCGTTTCTTGTTTGTAATCGTGTGGAAACAGCGGTCTAATTGACCTATCTATGAGCCTTGAAACTAATGTTTCATGGTCGCTTGCTTTGCCTTCACGCTTTACAAAACCGCCTGGTATTTTACCTATTGCGTAAAATTTCTCCTGATAATTAACAGTCAATGGAAAAAAATCTAAAAATTCTTTGGGCGTTTCTTTTGATGAAACTGCAGTAGCCAACACTACTGTATCGCCAATTGATGCAATGCAAGCACCATCTGCTTGTTTTGCCCATTTACCTGTTTGGATGGCAATCTTCTTTCCATATATATTTTCTTCAACTTCAAAAATCATATTTGACCTTTAACTCTTATGCCTAATTCTTTAACTACTCTCTTAAATTCTTCAAAATTGTATTTTTCTAAGTATTTCAATAGTCTTCTTCTTCGATTAACAAGCTTTAATAAACCTCTGCGTGTTTGAAAATCTTTTTTATAATTTTTTAAATGCTCGGTTAGATAATTTATACGCTCAGTTAAAAGAGCAATTTGCACAGATACCGAACCACTGTCTTTTTCGCCGCCACCAAATCTTTTGATTATTTCTTGTTTTTTCTCCTTGGTCAACATACACAACTCCTTTTATTTTCTCAAATAATATTATACTCAATACCGCATACTTTGTAAAGAATAATTAAAACAAATAGTTGTGTTTTCAAAAATTGATGGCGAGAGGGGCTTATTGTCAAGCCCCTTGTAATTAGGAAGGACTATCGTGGTGGTGCCATAAATTCTGGACCCACAGGATTAGTGATGCTGCGATTTATGATAAGATCTATTTCGTGGCAATCTTGTGAGCTAACAGTAAAATCAAAAATATCATTTATAAAATCCAACTGATGCCGTTTTCTTGCACCCAAAAGCGCAATATCGGCCCCTTTTTGGTCTAAAATCCACCTTATCGCTAAATGAATCACACTTTTTTTGTAGTGATTTTTGGCAAAATCATCCAGTTGTTTTACAGCATTTAGGTACTGAGCATATAGAGGCTGTTGAAACTTGGGATCAATTTTTCTTAAATCATCACCACTAAACTCTGTTTGCAAAGTCATTTTTCCACTCAAAAGACCTCTGCATAATGATCCATATAAAAGGGTTTTAATATTACGTTTCATACAATATGGCAGGATTTCTTTTTCTGCTTGACGCTCAAAAAGGTTATAAGGCGGTTGGCATGTATGCAACGTTGCATACTTTTTAAACTCTTCTATTTGTTCAACTGTATAATTACTTACGCCAATTGCTCTAATATATCCTTCTTCATACAACTTTTGCATAGTTGAAGCTGTTTCTTCAATAGACACTTTCTCATCAGGCCAATGAACTTGGTAGATATCAATATAATCTGTTTGTAATCTTTTGAGCGAATCTTCAATTTCTTTGAGTATTCTATCTCTAGAAGAATTTCTAAAAACAGAAGAGTTATTCCATTCAAGACCAACTTTTGTAGCGATAATAGTATCTTGTCTTTTACCAGACATCTTAAGCGCTTTGCCTACTATTTCTTCCGATTTACCAAAACCATAAACAGGTGCTGTATCTATTATATTAATTCCTAAATCTATTGCTTTCAAAATTGTATCTATAGCCTCTTTTTCATCGCTTCCGCCCCACATCCATCCGCCAATTGCCCATGTACCTAAAGCTATTCTTGAAACTTTTAGGTTTTCTGCAATTAAACTATATTCCATAAACTGCTCCTCAAACTAATAAATTTTGATTTTAATATAACCTAAAATGATAAATTGTCAAGCCAACAAGCACTATAGTTTTATGTTTTAGCAATGAATCTTTTGAATCTAATTGATGCAAAGCAAAAATTTTTCAAATCAACATGCGCATTTTACAATACTTTTGGTATAGGAAAAACTTGAGTTTGTGGGTGGATTTCTTCTATAAATTTTTTCACGACACCAATTTCATTTTTAGGGTCAAGCCAAAGCCATTGACCATTGGGGTTAACTTCCAAAAAATAATACTGTTTTCCATCGTAGAGAAAATCCAATCTTCCAAAATGCAGTTTCAAATCACCCATAAATTTAAATATATTATCTTCAATTTCTTTTTTTAAATTATGAACTTG
>JAVRLY010000084.1:0-5112 GCA_031960885.1 Desulfurella sp.
TCTGCCGTTGGTGCTTTAAGCCCACTCTCAAACATGAAATAATATGGCCTTACTTTTTCAAAGTAATTGGCAACTGTATCTAAATCTTCTTTGTTTAGGCTTGATTGATTTGGTGTATTCTCAAGCGCTGCCACAATAGAATTCAAAGATGGCTGGCTGGTTAAACCACTCATGGAACTTACGCTTGCGTCAATGATTTTTGCCCCAGATTCAATTGCGCACAAAACAGAGGCTTCTGCATTGCCTGAAGTATTGTGTGTGTGAAAATGCAATGGGACGCCTACTTCTTCGCTTAGTGCTTTAAATAGAATTTTTGCTGCATATGGTTTTAATAGGCCTGCCATATCTTTTATTGCTATGATATCAGCGCCCATTTTTTCCAGCTTTTTTGCTAAATCTACATAGTATGATAGCGTATACTTGTTATTTTTTGGCAAGTCGCCTGTATAAGAAATAGCGGCTTCACATATTCTATCCAATTTTTTTACTTCTTCCATAGCAATGGCCATTTGGTCTGTCCAGTTAAAACAGTCAAATATCCTAAATACGTCTATGCCGCTATCAACAGCTTCTTTTATAAAAGCTTTTACTACATTATCTGGGTAATTTGTATATCCTACAGCATTTGCCCCTCTAAGAAGCATTTGAAATGGAATATTGGGTATTTTTTGCCTTAACAAGTCCAACCTTTCCCACGGGTTTTCTTTCAAAAATCTATAACATACATCAAAGGTAGCACCACCCCACATCTCAATTGAAAACAATTTATCCATTTTCTTGGCAACAAAATCGGATATATCAAGTAAATCCTTTGTGCGCATACGTGTTGCAAGTAGGGATTGATGCGCATCTCTAAACGTTGTATCGCAAAATAAGACCTCTTTTGAAGCTTTTACCTTTTCGATAAAACCTTTTGGGCCTTCTCTTAATAAAACATACCTTAGTCCTTCTATCTTTTTGTTTTCAGCTTTGGGTTTTGTGATGGTTGGGAAAGTAATATTTTTTGCTTCGCCATTTGGTTTGTTTACTATGTTGTTACCCACAAATCTCAATAATTTGCTTATTCTATCTCGAGGTTTTTCAAAATTAAATATTTCAGTGTGTGTTTCTAGGAAATGAACATTAAATTCGCCTTTTAAAAAGTCTTCATTTGATACTAAGTTCTCTAAAAACCGTAGATTATTTTTAATGCCACGAATCCTAAATTCTCTTAAAGCTCTATGCATTTTTCTTGCAGCTTCTTCAAATGTCAAATCAAAAGCTGTAATTTTTACAAGCAGCGAATCGTAAAAAGGTGTTATTACAGCGCCTGTATAGGCACTAGCCGCGTCAAGCCTTATGCCAAAACCAGCCGGAGACCTATACGCTTCAATTTTGCCTGTATCTGGAAAAAAGTTATTTTGAGGGTCTTCTGTTGTAATGCGACATTGCAAAGCGTATCCCCTTTTGGAGATTTTGTCTTGCGTGCCTAAAAAATCGATAAGTGACATGTCACTTGCAATCTTTATCTGGGATTGAACGATATCGATACCAGTTACCATCTCTGTAACTGTGTGTTCAACTTGTAATCTTGGGTTTACTTCTAAAAAGTAGTAGTGTTGTTTATCTTCATCGACAAGATACTCAAATGTAGCAGCGTTGTATAGTGTGGTGTGTCTTGCAAACCTTAGGGAATCTTCATACATTGATTTCAAAATATCTTCTGGTATATTCAAGGAAGGCGCAATTTCGACGACTTTTTGGTGTCTGCGCTGAATTGAACAATCCCTTTCAAATAAATGTACATAATTGCCAAATTTATCGCCCAATATTTGTACTTCTATATGTTTTGGGTTTTTTACTAATTTTTCTGCAATAATTTCATCACTGCCAAATGCCTTTAAGCTTTCTGATTTAGCCATTAAATATTCTGATTCTAAGTCCTGTGGCTTTTCTACAACCCTTATGCCTCTTCCGCCACCGCCTTTTGTAGCTTTTATTAGTATTGGGTAACCAAATTCATCGGCAAATTGTTTTAACTCGTGAATGCTAGTTATACACTGAGCGCTTCCGGGTATTGTTGGTATGGACAATTTTTGCGCCATTTGTTTTGCCCTTAATTTATCGCCAAATATTTCTATGACGCTAGAGTGGGGGCCAATAAAAATAATACCCGCTTCTTCGCATTTTTTTGCAAACAAAGGATTTTCGCTCAAAAATCCGTATCCTGGGTGTATAGCATCAATATGTTTTGATCTTGCAAGTTCAATAATCTCATCCATTGACAAATAAGCGTCAACTGGGCTTTTGCCTTCTCCTACAAGGTAGGATTCATCGCATTTATAACGGTGCAGAGAGTATCTGTCTTCATAGGAGTAAATGCCAATTGTTTCGATTTTCAGCTCTGTTGCAGCTCTAAAAATTCTAATTGCTATTTCACCGCGATTTGCTACAAGCAAGCGTTTAATTTTCATCCACATCCCCCTTTGTGTGTCTATTTTAAACACTATATCAAAAAATTATCTCATAAGTCAAATATTTGTTATTTTAAAGCCATTTTTTAGTTAATATTAGAAAATTTAGTTAAGAAGTGTAAAAATTAAATATTTTTATTTTGACTTTTGCAAAATTCGTATTAATTTAAAAAGAAAAAAGAGGTGATTTATGATTTGTCCAGTTGTTGAATGGGTAGAGTTGGATACAGATAACGTTGGCAATACTTATTACATGGATAAAGAAGGCGCAGGGACAATTGCCGAAAATATAAAAAATATATGGTTAGAAAAAAAGTTCAGCAAAGAAGGTTTGGATAGAGAAATAAAAGAGTTATTAAACAAAAAAATTGATGCTTTAGCAGTAATAGATTATGACACAATAAAAAAGGCACGTAGCGCAAAAATGCTCTACAGAATAGATTACACTGATAAAACAAAAGTTGAGTTTATATTAAAATTTATATCATATCACGATGAAGATGGAAATACGCTCTATAGTGAAGCTGACATAGAAGAATTTAAGCCATTGCCACAAAACATAAAAGAACAATTGTTTGATAAATTACTTGGCGACTTTAATTTAGAGTAACGTTTTTATTAAACGTGAATTTATTCAATAATATTGCCCCATAATATCAAAATAACAAAGGTATTGACTTTTTTAAAATTTGTGACACAATATATTGTGTTTTGATGATTTAAGATTACTAAATATTGGGGTATCTATGCGTTGTCCGTTTTGTAAGGCTCTTGATACAAGGGTCATTGACAGTAGGGTTATTGAAGATGGTAAGGTAATAAAACGCCGCAGGGTATGTGATGAATGTGGAAGTAGGTTTAACACATATGAGCGCATTGAGACAATACCCATTGTAGTGATAAAGAATAATGGCTCAAAAGAGCTGTTTGAAAAGGAAAAAATAATAAAAGGCATAGTAAAAGCGATTAACAAAAGACCGCTAACATACGAAGATGCTGCAAAGATTGCTAACGAAATAGAAGAATACATCAAATTGAACGATTTATACGAAATAAAGTCAAAAGAGATAGGCAGTTTAGTGATGGAAAAATTGAAAAAATTAGACCAGGTAAGTTACGTACGATTTGCTTCTGTGTACAAAAAATTTGCAGACGCAGAAGATTTTATTGAGCTACTAAGGGAATTTGATAAAAAAAGATGACTTAAATTTTAAGGAAAAACATAACTTAGGAGGTTTGTATGAATACCAATGTTGCTTACTTTAATCTTTCAAATTATTTTGACCGCACAAGCGTTAAAAAACGCAATGGCGATATTGCGCCTTTTGATAAGTCAAGGATTCAAAATGCGCTTAAAAAGGCTTTTTTAGCCGTTAATGAAGAGGATTACTCAGAACTTATTGCAAACAATGTATTGCTAAACCTAAAGCATAGGTTTAAAAAAGACAGCGTCATTGATATTGAGTCCATACAGGACGTTGTAGAAGAAGAGCTAATAAAAGCAAAGCTCACAAAGGTTGCAAAAGCCTATATCTTATATAGACAACAACGCTTATCCGCAAGAAACTTTCAAGCGTCGCTATTTGACGTAGAAAAAACAGTCAACGAATACATAAATCAGACAGATTGGCGTATAAAGGAAAACTCAAACACAACGTTTTCATATCCTGGACTATATTTGCATTTAGCTGGCAGCGTGCTTGCAAACTATGTGCTAAACAACATTTACCCAAAAGAAGTCTCTGACGCCCACTCAAGCGCCGCTTTGCATATACATGATTTATCTCATGGCATTGTGGCGTATTGCGCGGGTTGGTCTTTGTTTGACTTAATAACAAAAGGCTTTGGCGGCGTAGAAGGCAAAATAAACGCAAGACCGGCAAGACACTTGTCTGCCCTAACTGGTCAAATGGTTAACTTCTTAGGCGTTATGCAAATGGAATTTGCGGGCGCTCAAGCGTTTAACTCAGTTGACACTTATTTGGCTCCGTTTGTAAGGAAAGATAATTTGAGTTATACAGAGCTTAAGCAACTTATACAGCAAATGGTGTTTGCCATGAATGTGCCCTCAAGATGGGGCTCTCAAGCGCCGTTTATTAACTTTACGTTTGATTGGACAGTACCAGAAGATTTAAAAGATAAACCTGCTTTTGTCGGTGATGAAATAGTCGGCGTCTATGGCGATTATCAAAAAGAAATGGATATGATAAACAAAGCGTTTTTAGAAACAATGCTTGAAGGCGACGCAGACGGCAGAATATTTTCTTTTCCAATACCTACATACAACATTACAAAGGATTTTGATTGGGAGCATGAGAATGTGGATTTACTAATGGAAGCAACGGCCAAATACGGCTTGCCGTATTTTCAAAACTATGTGTCAAGCTCAATGAAGCCTGGCGATGTAAGAAGCATGTGCTGCAGGCTTCAGCTTGATTTGAGAGAGCTAAGAAACAGAGGCGGCGGACTGTTTGGCTCGGCTGATAAAACGGGCTCAATTGGCGTAGTTACAATAAACTTGCCGCGCATTGGCTACTTGTCAAAAACAAAAGACGAATACTTTGCAAACCTAAAAAAAATGATGGATATAGCCAAAACATCGCTTGAAATAAAGCGAAAAGTAGTTGAAAACAACCTGCAAAACAACTTAATGACGTAA
>JAVRLY010000085.1:0-5053 GCA_031960885.1 Desulfurella sp.
CAGTTTAAATCTGCTTGATATTTAATGAAAAAACAACTCACTGGGAAGAAAAATTGCGAACAAAACTTGACATTATCGGGCAAACTAAGTAATGTTTCTCTCTCTATATATAGCTAGTTGTGTTACATTTTCATCTCTTCTAAGCAGGGTTATAGGAGAGGGTTGTTAGGTAGAGGTTTAATTAATAATTGAATAGTTTCATTAATGGTCACCGTCGGATTTCTCTTTTAGCCAATTTTCAATTTTTAGCTCTTGAATTCTACTAAAATGATTATCGTTGGAAACAAGAATAAGATTTCTGCAAATAGCTATAGAAGCTATAAAAATATCTGCCTCTGGAGTAGGTTTTCCTTTCTTTTTCAGAATTACATAGATATCCGTAGCTTTGTCAAAAATATCTTGAGTATTTGGCAGTATCAAATCTTCTTCACAATATTCTCGCCAGAATAAATAGAACTTTTTCAATTGTGCCGTTGCGTTTTTAGCCAAAAAACCACGTTTTATCTCATAATAACTTATTGCATTTATGAAAATTTTTCCACCATTTAATATAGATTTTTCTACTCTTTTTTTTATTTGTTGATTGTTTCTTAGTACTTCGCTAATTATATTCGTATCGAGCACATAAGTCATTTAAGAATAGGTCACCTTTTTATTGATTCTTCAAAAGCTTTCATTTGCTCAGTAGTTAATTCGTTTAATATTCCTGCCACAGCTTCCAACGCCAAAATTTTTCTTATTCTTTTATAGAGTTCATCTTCAGGAATTTTCATCTGTTCTCTAGAAAAACTATCAATCATTTCTGAAATATTTTTTAGTAGTTTTGCTGTATCTATGTCTTTGAAAAATTCTTCTTCTGCAACTAACTTATTTAATATTTTTGATATTCTTTTAAATAATTTTTCTTTTTCTATTTCTTTATAGAACTCTTCGGTGAATGCCGTTTCATTTTTAAATTCAAAGGATTCATATATCAAAGATGAATAATTATCTGATTTTAACAAAGGATTAATATGAATAAAGAAAAAGAATTCTTTACTACAACTAATGGACTGTCTATCTAATATTGCACTTAAATCAATTTCTTCTGTTGAATTATTTATAAATATATCTTGAAATTGACATATATTTTGAGTAGTTGTGCTAGATAACATTATTCAAACCTCCTTAACAAGTCTCCCTCTATTAGTTTAAAAAACCAATCATCTGTTAAATCGTGCGCTTCTCTTATCCAAGTAATAATTTCATCTTGAATATTAAAAGCCTCTTTAGTAGTCGATTGAACTACAGTTTCCCATATTAAAGCATCGGACTCACTGATTTTGCCACGAAAAAATCTTAAATGAATCGTTCCTTTGGGTTTAGTAGAGATAAAAGAAGTTTTTATATCTAAACCTATGGGTTGTTTTTTTACCCCTGTGCCTTTAAATAGTTCCTGATATAAGTTTATACTTGTTTTCATTTGTTTTTTTAGAAAATTGAATATATTTTCTTTTTCAAAATCAAAGGTAATAGCATCAATATAACGTAGTGCTACACTTTTAATTTTTAAATTATTTTTTGAATCAGGATAAGTTTCAAAAAATACATTAACAGCTTGGATGATTCTTTTTTCAAAATCTTCCCATGTATATTCTGTAGTGTTGTTAACAGTAATAATTCCGGGGCCTATTTGAATAAGAGGCCATTTATCTTTGTATTTCCTAAATCGATGTTGGACTACATATCCTGCTATTTCATCAGGTACACTTGCTGTAGGCAATTGCTCATGAAATGGATATTCACTGCTAATTTTATCATATATTCTGCCAACTATTATTTTGTAATGTGGATCTATTTTCATTCCGGTAGCAATTTCTTGAAGTTCCCAATTTAACTCAAATATAGCTTCTATAAGAGGCTTATTTTTTAAATCCTTTTTTGTCATATTTTAATCTCCAAATTACCTACTATCTATAAAACTACTCAAAAAAAAGCTTTTGTCAAGAAGAGCCTTTATTTGTAAACCAGAATAGCTCCCAACATTTTTACACCCTAAACAAATAGAAATAATTATAATTTCCACGAAAATTGGCCAGATTTCTTTATTTCTCAAATCTGGTATTATTTTATAACAAAACAAACCGTTTTAACATTAGAATGATTTTATCAAAGCGTTTAAATATTATATTAATTTAGATAATGAAAAATATTCAAAAATAGGTTTTTTATTAAATTTGTGAAAAGCTATTTTGCTAAATAATTTTTTGTGATTTCTTCTCTTTCATGGCCGAGTTCTTGGCTGATTTCTGCGTAGCTTGCGCCTTCATTGTAACGTTCTTGAGCATAATGGTAACGCTCGCCATGAAAATCCATTTTGGTATTGTTGAATTTGTTAAATTCTTGTTTTACCTTTTCAGCATAGTTATATTGTTGTAGTAATTTTTCGCTTGGTATCAAGCTTTTAAGGTTATTTTGTTTCATAAAATCCAATGCCGATTTTAATGCTTGGACCTGAGATTCTTTCAAGATCGGTATGCTTCGCTCTTTAGAATTTTTTGTGCCGTCCTCACGTCCTAACTCTAACTTACCTTTTTCTAGTGCTTTTTTAATTGTTGTGGCTTTTATAGCCAAACTTTCGCGCAAGCGCAAGCCTACTTCTCTTTGTAAACTTACTGCAGGCACTAGCGCTTGGGCTTTTATATCATTCTTCTCTGATAAAAAATTCACGAAAGCTTGGTGAGTTTCTTGACTTACGGCTCTATTTATAGGTTCTCTTTTGCCTCTCGCAAGCCCGGCACCTTTGGCTGACACGGTTTCGAGGTTTTTGTTAAGTTTTTCATTTGTGTAGGATATAATATCGTTCACTGCTGAAATATAGGTTGCAGTTGTTTTTCCAGATAATTCGTTTTCATCTCTACGTTCTTTGAGGTCATCTATATATGATTGTATAGTTTCTTGGGTTAGGTTTTTAATAGAATGAACGCCTGTTGTTTCTCTGATTTGATTGAGCACAGTTTCAATCTTATCGCGAATAGCTGAGCCACGATTAAGAAAATTCGCTACATCTCTAGCGAGATAAAAACTTTTACGCTCATCTTTAAAACTCATTTGGATCTTGTTGTTTGTGTTTGCCATAGGGCACACCTCCTTGGTTTTGCTTTTTCTTTTATGCTTGCCTAAAACAAGCACAAGAGAAAAAGCAAGGACAAGCCCGTAGCCAGCTTGTCTGTGCGTGCGAAGTTTAAGCCTCTTCGCGTAGGCGATTAATAACTCAAAGCAGGCGCAGAATTTGCGCTTGCTGGTCTTCGGATATTTTGTTAATGTCTAGATCCAAAATCTCTACAAGCTTTAAAAGCTTGTTCTTTTTAGTTCGGCTAACGCTCTCGCTTATATTTATGGCTACTTGTAAATGCGCCCGCTTAGAAAACCCTCTCACGGCAAGCAGATACTTTCGCTTTGTCTCAGTGCTTTTATTTGACAATTCTTTCTCTACAAACATATCAAGCTCTCGCTGTGTAATATCCTTAATTTTATCAATCCGTTGCAATTCGCAGAATTTCAAGAACCTAATAACTTTTGCTTGCCTATCCCTTTCGCTTTTTTGGCTGTATTGGTGCTTGTGCTGTAAGTAACGCTTTTTGTTGCCTAGAAACTCTTTAATAAGGCTCATCTTTTCACCTCTCTAAGTTTGTTAAATGCTTTAGTTGCTTTTGCCTAGAGCTCAGCAGGGCGCAACCGGGCCCAGAAGTAAATTCATGTTGCAATATATATATAAAGCCGTCGCCTATTTCTAAGCCGCACGGCAATCGAGAGGTTGGCGCAGTTGCGCCTACTTATTAATTTATATATTTGTATGTAATAAAAATGTAATAAAATAAGGCCATTTAGTCCATTTTGATTTTACTGTCTTGATTTTCATAAGCCGAGCCGTCTCCTTGCCTTGCTTCTCTGCGTCAAGGAAACGGCTCGGCTAGGTTGGTTGGTTAAGCCCCTCGCTTGCTCGGCTTGGCTTATCTATCGCACGCACCGCGTGCTACACGATAATCCAAGCACTCACTCGCTTGGTTGTAATCGTTGCTATAGTTTGTTGGTGAGTTTAAAATAAGGTTGGCTTTGCATTGCTTGCGCTTGTCCCTTACCGCTGTCGCTATACAGGGACAAGCTTGCAAACGCAAAGCTTTTTTTAAAAAAATCAATAGGCTATCTAAAGCCAAATAAGAAAGCTCAAGGCTTTTGTATATATTAAGTCTGATTTTTGTATAAAAAAGCCAACCCAACCGCAACCCCCTTGTAAAAGCGCTTTTACGTTAAGCTACATCCTAAGCGTTCGCATCAGGAGCGTGGAGTTGAACCACGGTCTCTCTTGCAAAAAGGTATTGGTTAGGTTCGCTAAATATAAATGGATTTTTTGAAAAAAGGATAGATCTCTCTTGTAAACAAAAAATATTGCTTTGGTTATCTCAGTGCATTGCAAAGGATAACCTGCAAATAACTCATCGGGAGCGACCCGGTCAGTGAGATAGTAGCGCGTCTCTACTACCTTAGGCCATTCTCCTACAACCGATTCGTGGCTCTCGCTAAAAGCGACATCCTCGACAGAGGAAAGGTTGTGTGAATGGGTTACCCACGAATAATAAAGTTCAATTATTATAATAGCGCATTTTTAAAAAAAGTCAAGAGAATGCCGCGAAAATAGGTTTTTCGCATATGTATCAAGCCAAATGAAATGAACAATCACCCCAAAGGCGGTTGTTAACCTACCTAGCACAATATTGCGCTAGGTAGGGGGTTAACTTACGACAATATTTGTATTTTGTCACAAAAATTGAACAACGGAAACGGTTTCCGTTGTTCAAAAAAATGAATGGCAAAATTGTAACAGAACTAACTATATATGAGAGGATTTTCTTATGTTTTTTTTAAAAGAGAATATGCTATCATTAGTTTGAGAAAATTCTTTGCAAAAACTTTGTATTTGTATGGTTTAGTTTATACTGTTACTATAACACAAGGAGGAGTATGATGGTAGAACAAAAGAAACAGAATCAAGAACAGAAAAAAGGGCAACAGG
>JAVRLY010000086.1:0-4899 GCA_031960885.1 Desulfurella sp.
TGAACAATACGATGCATTTGTATCAGGAGATTTTGAAAAAGCCAAAGCGTTGCATCACAAAATGTACCCATTGCATCAAATAATGTTTATTGAAACAAACCCTATACCGGTTAAAACAGCCCTTGCCCTAATGGGTCTTGTTGAGGAAGAATTTAGGTTGCCTTTGTGCAAAATGTCCAGTGCAAATAAAGAAAAATTAAAGGCTATGCTCAAAGAGTATGAGTTTTTGGCTTAGGAGCAACTCATGATAAAGCTTGTTGTGTGTGGTATTTGCGGTAAAATGGGCAAAAGGATTGCCACGCTTGCTCTTGAAAGCGGACAGTTTGAGCTTGTTGGCGCAACCGAAGCAAACGCTCATTGTATCGGCAAAGATATAGGCGAGGTATTGGGCGTTACCCCTATTAATATCAAAGTAAGCGCTGAATTATCAGATTGCATTGATAAAGCTGATTGTATTATTGATTTTACGCATTGTAGTGCAACGCTAAAACATGCTAAACTGGCATATGAATATAAAAAACCCATTGTTATTGGGACAACGGGCTGTGATAGTTCATCAATTGAACAGATTAAGCAGTTTGCTAGCAAGTGCCCTATTGTTATGGCGCCAAACATGAGTTTAGGTGTTAATGTACTAGCAGAGATTGTAAAACAGGTAGCACAGTATTTAGGTAGCGATTTTGATGTAGAGATTGTTGAAATGCATCACAGGGCAAAGAAAGATGCACCAAGCGGCACAGCTTTAAAATTGGGCCAAAAAGTAGCTGAAGGCTTAGGTATTGATTTTGCACAAAACGCTAAGTTTTGTCGTCAGGGCGATGCACCGCGCCAAAAAAATGAAATTGGCATCATGGCGCTTAGAGGTGGTGATGTAGTAGGCGAGCATAATGTAATTTTTGCTGGCGATGCAGAACGTATAGAAATTACTCACAAAGCATCATCGCGCGACGTTTTTGCAAAAGGAGCTCTAAAAGCAGCATCATGGGTGGTTAATCAAAAAAGTGGGTTTTATGATATGAATGATGTTTTAGGCATAAAATGAGCATTCCATTTGACAAATTCAAAGAACATTGCGCGATTTTTGGAGTGTATAATATAAAAGAAGCGTCAAATTACGTGTATTTAGGTTTGCACGCTTTGCAACACAGGGGTCAAGAAGGTTGTGGGATTGTTACAAGAGATAAAGGTGTATTTTATAAAAAACGCTCGCGCGGTTTAGTCTTAGAGGCATTTGACAAAACTGACATTGAAAGCCTAAAAGGCGAGATTGGCATTGGTCACAATAGGTATTCAACAAGCGGCGATTCGTCTATAGTTAATTTGCAGCCACTAACTGCAAGCTTTGATTTAGGTGATATCGCAATTGCACATAATGGTAATATTGTAAATGCCTTTGAGATAAGACAAAGACTTATAAACGATGGTGCTATATTTAGCTCCAATAGTGATACAGAGGTTATTATTCATTTAATCGCAAGACAAAAGGGTTCGTTTGATAAAAGACTTGTCTTAGCGCTTGAGCAGTTAAAAGGCGCTTTTTCACTTGTTATATTATTTAACGAAACATTGTATGCTATAAAAGATCCATGGGGGTTTAGGCCGCTTGCTATGGGAGAATTAAATGATTCGGTATGTTTTGCAAGCGAGACTTGTGCGTTTGATTTAATTGGCGCAAAGTTTATTAGAGAGCTTAATAGCGGAGAAATTGTCAAAGTTGACAAATATGGTGTGAACTCTTTTAAGCCATTTAAAAAAGAAAATTCCTATAGGTGTGTGTTTGAGTACATATACTTTGCAAGGCCAGATTCTTACCTTTGGGATAATCACGTGTATGAAATTAGAAAAAAAATCGGCCAGCAATTAGCTTTAAAATCCAAAGTTGATGCGGATATTGTTATAGCTGTACCTGATTCTGGTATGCCAGCAGCCATTGGATATGCTCAAGCGTCTGGTTTACCATTTGAAATTGGCATTATCCGAAATCACTATGTGGGCAGAACATTCATAGAGCCAACCGATTCCATTAGACATTTTGGGGTCAAGTTAAAATTAAACCCTTCTAGCGATGTTTTAAACAATAAACGTGTCGTTGTTGTAGATGATTCAATTGTGAGAGGTACAACGAGCAGACGTATTGTCAAAATGATAAGAAATGCTGGTGCAAAAGAGGTGCATTTGCGCATAGCAAGCCCTCCTGTCACACACCCGTGTTTTTACGGCATTGATACACCAACAAAAGCTGAGCTTATTGCATCTAGTCATACAATTGAAGAAATTACAAAATATGCTACAGCGGATTCTGTTGAATATATTTCTGTTGAGGATTTGGAATCGATAGTAGGTAAAAATAACTATTGTTATGCTTGTTTTACGGGAAACTACCCGATAAGCTTTGAGTGAAGGCAACATTATGAAATTTTTATTATTGTTGTTGGGTTTTGTGTTTTTTTTAAATTCTTGTGCAAGTGTGCCAAAACCGCAAGAGGAAGCTCCCAAAGTATCATCTGTTGCAACAGGTATTTTTAAAGCCCAAACAAAATCTCGACACATAGATGGGTTTTTTAGGATATCGAAAGAACAATCTGTGATTGATATTTCAAGCCCTTTAGGGTTTGCACTATATGGCATATTTGTAAATGGTAACGATATCTATGTAAAGGATTATATGAGCGGTGTTAAATTTACAAATAGCGATTTGGAAAAACTCAATATACCAAAAAAAGATAATATATTTTTATATGAAGACAGCTTAGTGTATTTTACGCAGAATTTTTTTTCAATATGCCAAACAAACCACAATCAAAATATTCGAATTATTGAATGCAAAAGCGTTTCCAATTATCAAGTACCAAAAATTGTTGAGTTTGTAAACAAAGATGATTTATTAACATTGACATTAGATAAAATAAATATAGTTTCACAATACCAGTTAAAACAATAAATTTGGAGGTGCAAGTATGGTGCACTATTCGACCTTAGGCTTTGTAAACACAAAAGAGATGTTTAAAAAAGCTTTTGAAGGCGGTTATGCTGTGCCAGCGTACAATTTTAACAACATGGAGCAATTACAGGCAATAATTGTAGCGTGTGTCAATACGCAATCGCCTGTTATTTTGCAGGTTTCAAAAGGTGCAAGAAATTATGCAAACCAGACATTGCTTAGATGGATGGGCCAAGGTGCCGTTGAGTTTATGAAAGAGCTTGCAGCCCAAAAAGGTTTAAAGGAAATACCTATTTGTTTGCATCTTGACCATGGCGACAGTTTTGAGCTATGCAAGAGTTGTATTGACCTTGGTTTTTCATCTGTAATGATAGATGGTTCTCACTTGCCATACGATGAGAATGTAGCTTTAACAAAACAGGTTGTTGAGTATGCGCATCAGTTTGACGTAAGTGTGGAAGGTGAGCTTGGTGTATTAGCTGGCATTGAAGAAGATGTATCTTCAAGCAAACATATATATACAAACCCAGACGATGTTGAAGATTTTGTTGAAAAAACGGGTGTAGATTCTTTGGCAATAGCTATTGGCACAAGTCATGGAGCTTACAAATTTAAAGTTGAGAAAGGTAAAGAGCCACCGCCATTAAGGTTTGATATATTGGAAGAAATTGAAAAGCGCATACCTGGTTTTCCTATTGTGCTTCATGGTGCTTCAAGCGTATTGAAAGAGTATGTTGATATGATTAATATGTACGGTGGCAAATTAGAAGATGCAATTGGCGTAAGCGAAGATCAATTGAGAAAAGCTGCAAAAATGGCTGTTTGCAAAATCAATATTGATACAGATGGAAGGCTTGTTATGACAGCAAAAATAAGAGAGTTTTTTGCACAGAAACCATCTGAGTTCGATCCAAGAAAGTATTTAGGACCGGCAAGGGACGAGCTTATAAAAATGTATGAGAGAAAAAACAAAGAAGTGCTTGGAAGCGCTTTTAAGGTGTAAAGATGAATAATATAAAGTATGAATTTAGGGAAGATTTTGCAAAGCCTATTGTAGATACGAGCGTAAATTACGCTTTTTCACAAAATTTGTGCAAAGTTGATATAAAATCCATAACAGAATATGCACAAACATTGCAAGCAAAAAATTTTGTACAAGTTGGCATTGGCGGCTCAGCGCTAGCTGCAAGTGCCGCTTTGAGCTTTTTGCAAACATCAGTCTCACACAAAAGGTACTTTTGTTTGGATAATATTGACCCCCAAAGACTCAGAGATGTTTTAGAGTTAGACCCAAAAGAGACTATTTTTCATGTTGTTTCGAAATCTGGTTCCACAATTGAGACTATATCGCAATTGTTTATCATAAAGCAACACATTAAAAACCCCAATATCGTCATAAGCACAGACGATAGGGATACATTCTTGCGCCAATTTGGCATTGAAAACAATTATAAGATATTTGATATACCAACAAACGTTGGTGGCAGATACAGCGCGTTTACAAGTGTTGCTTTGTTTCCAATGGCTTTTTTTGGCTACGATATAGCTTCCTACATAGAAGGGGCAAAAGAAGCTGTGCGAAAAGTGCGCGATAAGTGGGGCTTCCCAATAGACCTTGCAAATTTTGTTGTGTCTTTATACGATAGATGCAAGGTATTTGTGATGTTTGCATACAAAGATAGGTTATATAGCATTGCAGATTGGTTTAGGCAACTATGGGCAGAAAGTTTAGGCAAAAATGGTTTAGGCCAAACGCCTATTAAAGCACTTGGTACAACAGACCAACACTCCCAATTACAATTGTACCAAGAAGGCATAAAAGACAAAATAGTTGCATTTTTAGATACAATAAGCCCTATTGATTTTACAATACAGACAGCTAGCGAACCATTTGGGTATTTAAAAGGAAAATCTATTGCGCAGATAATGGAAATTGAAAAGCAATCTACAAAAAAGGC
>JAVRLY010000087.1:0-4813 GCA_031960885.1 Desulfurella sp.
ATGCGCTTTCAAAACTAAAAGATTTATTATTTGACATAAAACCTCCAACTAATGTATTAGACCAAGCGTTCTTACAAACATATAAATGGCAAGAATAATTACAAAGTAAGAAAAAATGCGCCTTAAAAGGCCAATTACTATACCATAGACTATTTCCATAATTAAATTATGATAATCAATAAGATTTTCTTGTCAATATTTGTTAATATATTAGAAAAATTTGACAATTTGTTGCATTTTAAATAAATTTAACATGGTGTACTTATGAAACCAAAGATAGCAATTATAGGATGTAGTTTTGCAGGATTTGGTGCTTTTTATAGTTTTGTGAAAAAAAATCAATAATAGTTTTCACTACCAATGGTGGAGTGTAAAATAAAATATGTTCAATCTGCTAACTCCAGCTGTGTAGTTTTAGCTGTTAATTGTGGGATTTAAAGAAGGAGGTTAAGCATGAAAAAAAGGATTGTATCCTTGGTAGCAGCAGCTGCGTTACTGGGCTCAGTATCTGTTGCAACAGCTGGCACAGTCACCACAACAGGTGACACAAATATTACAATTGAGGGTTTTATTCAGGCTTACTATGACTGGGCAAATAACCAGGGTTTTTTAGGCAATGTGGCAAACCCAAAGTTTACTTCAGCAAATAAACCCAGTTTACCAGCTCAAACTTCTTTTGGCACAACTGCAAACTTTACAAGACTTGGTTTGGCTTTAGACAATAAAGCCGAAGGCATCAAGGGCTTAATTGAAGGTGACTTTTGGGGTGGCAATAATAGTGTAGCGTCAAACGGAGGCAATTTTAGATTGCGCCATGCTTACATTGTAAAGAGTTTTTGTCAAGAAGGCTGCGATTACACGCCATGGTTGCTTATGGGCCAGACATGGAACGCTGGTTTTTATACGTCATACACATTAAACACGCCTGTTCATATAGCTGGCTCTTCAGATGGACCAACAAATAGGATGCCACAGATTGGCTTTGGTGTAAAGTTTGATTTAGGCGGTGCAAAATTGAATCCACAAATTATTGTGGAAGATTTGAGTTCTTTGACTAATAATGATTCTATTGCTACTGGCAATTCAAATAATTTAACACCAAGATACACAATGCCTGGTTTTGGCGTGAGACTGCCTATTGAGTTTAATACAGGTCTGGGCGCGCCTGCAAAATTTTATGCTGATTTTCAATGGCAAAACATAAAGCTAACAAATAAAGGTGCAAATATTGACAGCGATAATCAAAATTCTTATGAGTTTGGCGGCGGCTTAGAATTACCCGTTTATTTTGTAAGCTTCAAAGCAGATGCGCATTACTCAAAAGGTTTTACAAAGTATGATTTATTATTTGGAAATGTACAACCCCCTTCATATTACTTAAATGGAACATCAATTGAAAAAGTTAGCGCTACATCATGGGATGCTATGTTAAAGATTGATTTTAATAAATTAGCTCAAATACCGTTTACATTAGCTGGCGGGTATGGTCAAACTGTATTTGGCAATTTAACAAGTTTAGCAGGTGGCACAACTGCATATGCTAGAAAGGCTTCCACAATGTTTGCTAATGTTGTGTACAATTTAACAAAATCTTTATCATTTGGCCTTGAGTATGACAGAAACAAGACTTACTATATTGGCGCTAAAAATGATAATGATCCAAACGATGGCAGAGTATCAAACCAGGTATTCTTAAGAGGCATGTATAAGTTTTAATAAGTACATATGTTTTAGCTACCAATTGCGGAATTATAGGATCGTAGGCATTCTCTACGATCCTATAATTCCCCCGGAAATTTGGCCAATTTTTTTAACACTTTATTTTTCAAATCTGATAAGATTTTACAACAAAATGACCCTTATTTTGTGTGTGTGTTTTCTCTTTCGGGCGCGGATCGTGGGCGACACGGTGTCGCCCACGATAAACCCCTCGCTTGATATCATGCTATGGGTTTATCATCACCTATTTCGCTTGATATATAGAGAAAATTTTAGCATGTTTTTGGCGGCATGATAATTTTCTCTTGACTTTTTGCTAAACTAGCTATATAATATAAATAGTTTTATTCACGGGTAACCCAGCCACACAATCCTCCTCTTTATGAGGATGTCGCAGTTCGCCACTTTGTTGGCAGGACAGTGATGGCCGTGAGCAGATTGTTGGAGACTGGGCAAAGGTAGTGGGGATGCGCCATTATCTCACTGACCAGCGTCGCGGCTGATGTGTTAAACCGTTCTATTGAACGGTAATTTTTATCTACAAGAGAAGTCTATCCTTTTTTATAACCACGGCTAGAAAGTTGACGGTTCGAGTCCGCTCGCACGTGTTTGTGGTTTAACAACGCTTGATATATATAAGAAAAGTTGTTTCTGTAACATTTTCTTGACTTTTTGAAAAAAATATATATATTAAAGTTACATTTGTTTATTCACGGGTAACCCTTTCACTGCAACTTTCCTCTTTATTGAGGATTAGCGCTTTGCGCGGTCCGTGAGCCGTTGCAGGAGACTGGACAAAGGTAGTAGAGACGCGCTACTATCTTACTGACCAGGGTCGCGCCTGATGAGTTATTGAGTTTAAGCGTTCTTTGAACGCCTGTTGCTTTTCTCTTCTTTTGCAGCGCATGCATGAGAGAAAAGCGCTCAGTGTTTTAAAACTATTATTTTATAAGAGTACTATACCCTTTTTGTATTTTTTTTATTAGCAATTTTAAGCTTTCATTCTGACATTAGACACTTATTAGCCATTTAATTGACTTTATAAAATAAAAAAGCTTTGCATTTGCAAGCCTGCCCTCGTGTAGCGCCTGCGTTGCGTTAGCAAGCAGGCAGCGATAGAGGACAGGCGCAAGCAATGCAAAGCAAACCTCATTATTAAAACCAACCACAACCAAGCCAAAAAACTTTGACATTCTTCAACAACCTAGCCGAGCTGTTTCCTTGCAAGCGGAGCGCAGGCAAAGAGACAGCGAGGCGGGAAAAATTGTTAAAACAACAAAATCACAACGGACAAAATGGACTTATTTCATTACATTTTTATTACATACAAACATATAAATTAATAAGTAGGCGCAACTGCGCCAACCTCACAATTGCTATTAGCTTGTGACAAACAGGCGGTAGCTTTACATATATGGGCTCACTCGTGCCCTGCTGAGCTCACAGTAAAAACGGGTTTGACATTTAACATTATTTGTGAGGTGAAAAGATGAGCCTTGTAAAAGAATATTTGGCTAACAAAAAACGTTATTTGCAGCACAAACATCAGTTTAGCAAAAAAAGCGAAAGAGATAGGCAAGCAAAAGTTATAAAATTTCTGCGGTTCTGCGAAGCACAAAAGATTGATAAAATTAAGGATATTACCCAAAAAGAGTTTGACATGTTTGCAGAACAAGAATTGGCGAGCAAAAGCACTGAAACCAAGCGAAAGTATTTGTGCGCCGTGAGAGAGTTTGCTAAGCGGGCACATCTACAACTAGCTATAAATATAAGCAAAAGTATTAACCGAACGAAGAAAAACAAACTTTTAAAGATTCTTAAGATTTTGAACATTAACGAAATATCTGATGATCAGCAGTCGCAAATTCTGCGCCTGCTTTAAATTATTACTCGCCCGCAAAGTGGCTTCAACTTTGCAACTTGGCAAGCTCTGGCTTGCCTTGTTTTTTCTCTTGTGCTTGTTTGCAAGAAAGCACAAAAGAAAAAACAAAAAAAACAAAAAAAACACTAAGAGAGGTGTGTACTATGAAAGCAACTGTTCAAACACAATTCAAGAATGATTATCAAGCTGGCTATGTGGCTAGAAACATAGCACAATCACTAAATCGTGGCTCTGCGATACAAGATAAAATTAATACTGTCTTAAACCAGCTGCGAGAAGCACAAGACATTAAATCGCTTAAAGCACTAGATCAAAACGCTATACAGAACTACATTAGTTATCTACAAGAGCAAGTAAGAGATGGCGATTTGACTACAAAAACAACTGCAACCTATATTTCAGCGTTAAACGATATCATATCTTATGTAAATGAAAATCTAAACAAGGATCTTCAAACCGTATCAGCCAAAGAATTTGGGCTTTCGCGTGGCGAAAGAGAACCTATCAACCGTGCAATCAACATCGAAACCCACCAAGCCTTTATAAACTTTCTGTTAGAAAAAAATGATATACAAGCCCAAGCACTAGTGCCTTCAGTAAGTTTACAAAGAGAATTTGGCTTACGATTAAGAGAAAGCGAAGCTATAAAAGCAGAAACTATAGAAAAAGCATTAGAAAAAGGTAAGTTAGAACTCGGCCGTGCAGACGGCACAAAAAACAGCAAAGAACGCACAATCCCCATTTTAAAAGAAACCCAAATCCAAGCATTAAAGTCAGCGTTGGATTTTATGCGTCAGCATGATTTGAAAAGCCTGATACCAAGCGAAAAATTACTACAACAATATAACTATGCTGAAAAAGTAAAACAAGAATTCAATCAATTAAACACAGACGCCAAGATGGACTATCACGGCGAACGCTATCACTACGCCCAAGAGCGCTACTTTAAAGATCACGCTAGCCTGAAACAAATAAGCGAAGAATTAGGACACCACAGAGAAGAGATCACAAAAATTTATCTTAACATAAAATAGAGCACAACTAGTCGTAACGGAAACGGTTTCCGTTACGAAATGTTTGGTATAGGTGGGAATAATTTCCAACCTCTAAAAATTGCCACGAAATTTATATTTCATTGCAATTTTGACTTACAATCAAATGATACACGCTTAGTTAATGCTGTTTAATAAATAATATACAAAACACAGTTTT
>JAVRLY010000088.1:0-4862 GCA_031960885.1 Desulfurella sp.
CTTTCACGAGCTGTGAGTTTGCCTTGAGAATGTTGTTTTTCAATCCTCTGCAATCCACCTGCAATTTCTGCTTCCTGTTCTTTCTCTTTCAGTTCCTTAAGTTTATCTTTCATTTACTCCTCCTATAAACAATATACAATCTTCCTAATTTATACTAAGTTTATTAATTTTTGTCAATAGTTTTTGTTTATTGTCATATAGACTTAATTATGTCAAATATTTCTTTAGTATTTTTGGTATAATTTATTTTAAAATTAATTAATTTTGCATTATCGTAACCAGATAGATATTTGTGAGCATATTTTCTAAATAATTTATGTGCATATTCACCATACTCTTCAACCATTAAGCTAAAATGCTTTATCATAATGTTTTTTATATAATCAATATCTCTTTTGCTATCATTCTCGTTAATTAAATCTTCAAAAATATATGGTTTTCTTAATGCAGCTTGTCCTATCATGAAATACTTGCAATTAGTTATATTTTTGATTTCTTTTAATTTCTGAAATGAATCAATACCACCATTTGCCACAACTGGTATTGAAAGCTTTTCACAAACTCTTGTTATATGCTCATACTCAACATTTGAGTTATAATAACCATTTCTTAAACGAGCGTGTATCGTTATCATATCACAACCAGCATTTTCCAAATCTCTATAAAAATCCATACTATTTATACTATCAACATCAAAACCCATTCGTAATTTTACGCTTACTGCTTTTTTAATATTTTTTTTTAATAATTCCACAATCCTAATTAAATGCTGTTTTTCTTTGAGTAAATACGCACCAGATTTAGCTTTAATAACTTTTGGCACAGGACATCCTGCATTTATATCAATAATATCACACATTGGTTCGATTATTTTAGCAGCCTTAATAAATAAGTCTATGTCATAACCAAATAGCTGGATTGCAAAAGGTACCTCGTTTGCGTTTCGTTTCGCTAATAAAAAAGCTTTTGGGTTGTTATAACATATAGAATTTATAGATATAAGTTCGCTGACAGTCAACCCAGCCCCATAATCCTTTACTATTTTCCTAAATGGCTTGTCAGTATAGGATGCCATTGGGGCCAAAAAATAACAAGAGCTAAATGTCATCTATTCATGGATTCTAAAAAGTCTTTATTGCTTTGTGTCTTTGATAGTTTATCAAGCAAAAATGCCATGGCATCTACATCATTCATTTCCATAAGTACTTTTCTCAATATCCACAGACGATTTAAATCTTCTTTTGGAATAAGAAGTTCTTCTTTTCTTGTGCCACTTCTTGTCACATCTATTGCAGGGAAAATGCGTCTATCAGATAGGTTTCTATCTAGGTGTAATTCCATATTGCCTGTGCCTTTAAACTCTTCAAATATAACATCATCCATTCTTGAGCCTGTGTCAATTAGCGCAGTAGCGATAATTGTTAGACTTCCACCTTCTTCAATATTGCGTGCTGCCCCGAAGAATCTTTTTGGTTTTTGAAGAGCATTGGAGTCTAAACCACCCGATAAAACTTTACCACTTGGAGGTATAACAGCGTTATACGCTCTTGCAAGCCTTGTAATAGAGTCCAGCAATATTACAATATCTAATTTACGTTCTACGAGCCTTTTTGCCCGTTCCAAAACAATCTCTGCTACCTGTATATGCCTATCTGGCGGCTCATCAAATGTAGAACTTATTACATCTGCTTTAACGGAGCGTGCCATATCGGTAACTTCTTCTGGTCTTTCATCAATTAATAAGACCATCATAACAACTTCTGGATGATTTTGTGTTATACTATTTGCAATGTTTTGCAATAGTACTGTTTTGCCTGTCCTTGGCGGCGCCACAATCAAACCCCTCTGGCCTTTTCCAATAGGAGTTATTAAATCCATTACGCGCATAGCAGTATTATCTTTTGTAACTTCAAGTTTGATTCTCTCCATTGGATAAAGTGGCGTTAAACTATCAAAGTAATCGCGTTCTTTCATGTTTTCTGGATCTTCAAATTCTACAGCTTCAACTCTTAAAAGAGCCCTGTATTTTTCATTGTCTTTCGGTTCTCGAATTTGTCCTGAAACAAAATCGCCAGTTCTTAGGGCAAATCTTTTTATCTGACTTGGTGATATGTATATATCGTTTTGAGATGGTAAGTAATTATTTTTTTGAGATCTTAAAAACCCAAAGCCATCAGGCAAAATTTCCAATACACCCTCGCCGTAACTAACACCTTCTTTTTCAGATAGCTTTTTGGTAATCTCAAAAATCAACTGCTCTTTTTTTTTGCTCGCTATGGTTATTTCTAGTGCTTTTGCAATTTCTATCAATTCCACTAGTTTCTTTTTTTTCAAATCCTCAACATTGATATTATTCATGCAATTTTAATATCCTCCTAATTTTATAATATATATTTTTATTTTAGTTTAATTATACGCTCTTTACTTAATTTAAGAGATGCTAATATGTAATTATCCACTATGCTTTTATCAATTTTGTTTATAACAATGCTTTTTGATATAGAAGAAACAATATTTTTTGTTGATAATCTTAAAATATTCTTACCAATAAAAGTATTTATCATTAAACCAAAATTTGCTTTCAATGGTTTATCTAATGTAGTTCTTCTTTTAAGAACAAGCGCAACAACATTTAGATAATCAGAATAATACGTATCTGATAGCAACTCTAAACTCATGTGTTCAAGAGAATTTACTACATTGTAATCGCTTAAGAATACTTCATGCATTATTTTATCAGAAGCTAAATGAGATAAATATCCAACAGCAAAGGACAATTCTTTTTCGTTTTTTGATAAGTCAAAAAGTTTGTATGCAAAATCAAAATTATGCGAATTATTTTTCTTTGAAACAAATTTTTTCGCTACCATAAAGTCTGGCGCCAAACTACCGTATAAGAATTCCCAAAAATTATTGGAAACAACAGGGTAAAATACACTACCATAAGCCTTCAACTCATCAAGCAAATTAAATGAAATAAGCGTATGTACGCCTGGACCCCAAGCATAAGCCATATGTGGTGCAAACAAAAATAGAAAACAAAATAAGAAAATTATCATAAAAGTTAACACTATTCTATACATTTTTTGTTAATTATCAAGCAAAAAAATACCACCAATGTTTCGGCCACTAAGTCTATTTCTTCTGTATGAAAAGAAATTCTTATTTTCATAAGTACATATGTGCATATCGTTAATATTTTTAATTTTTAAACCACCTTCAATCAAAGAGCTAATTATTGCATCGCTCAACGATAAAAATTGCTTGTTGTCTTTTTTTATAACAAACCTTGACTCAAACTTTGAAGCAACATCATCTTTTATCTCGTAACAATTTTTACAAATATGCGGGCCTAGTGTAACAATGATATCTTCATTTTTAGAACCGAAGCTATAAAGTAGGCTCAACATTTTTTTTGAAATGTTTAAAAAAGCTCCACGCCAACCACTATGCACACTTGCAATAATCTTCTTTTTAATATCCATAAACACTACTGGGCAACAGTCTGCAAACTTTATACCCAAAAATACACCTTTTTGAGTTGTAAAAAAACCATCTGCATCTGAAATAGTACCATCATACTCAATAATATTATCTGAATGTATTTGATTCAATATCGCAATTTTATTTACATTAAGTTGTTTTTTTACAATCTCCATATTTTTAGTAACATTTTCTAATGTATCGCCAACTGTGATACTTACATTTAAAGAATCAAATGGCTTTGGACTTACACCGCCTTCTCTATCAAAAAACACACACCTTGCGCCGTAATTTTTAAATCTTTCATCTTCAAAAATCATACCAACCACTCGCTACCATAGTATGGTACCAATTTATCTGGTATTTTAACATTTCCATCTTTGGTTTGATAATTTTCTAAAATCGCTGCAAAACACCTGCCAACTGCTACACCAGAACCATTAAGTATGTGAGGATAATAATTGTCTTTACTACCTTGCACTCTAATTTTAGCCCTTCTTGCTTGAAAATCAAGTGTATTTGAACAAGAAGATATTTCACGATAGCAATTTTGGGATGGAAACCACACTTCTAAGTCATATGTTTTTGCACTTGCAAAACCTAAATCGCCACTGCAAAGCATTACAACCCTATAGGGTAAATTCAATTCTTTTAACACAAGTTCAGCTTGGCGTGTAAGATTTTCCAACGCATCAAATGACTCTTGCGGTTTAGTAAATTGAACCAATTCAACTTTATTAAATTGATGTTGCCTAATGATGCCTCGCACATCTTTACCATAACTGCCAGCTTCTTTTCGAAAACATGCACTATACGCAACAAATTTAATAGGAAGTAAGGATTCGCTTACCAATTCATCCCTGTAAAAATTAACCAAAGACACTTCGGCAGTGGGTATCAAAAATTGTTCTCCAGCGTTATAAGCCTCTTCTTTGAATTTGGGAAACTGGCCAGTGCCAATCATAGCTTCTTCATCGACAATGTATGGTACAATCATCTCTTGATAGCCACATTTAGTATGCAAATCCAACATAAAATTAATTAATGAACGCTCTAATTTTGCGCCTTGTTTTTTATAATACACAAACCTGCTTCCAGATAATTTAGCGGCTCTATCAAAGTCTAAAATATCCAATTGTTTGGCTATTTCATCATGAGTTTTAGGGTTAAAATCAAATATTGTTGGCTCTCCAATTTTCCTTACTTCGACATTTTCGCTTTCATCTTTGCCTATTGCTACAGATGAATCAATTAGATTGGGCACCAAAAGCCACGTTGAAAAAAATTCGTCTGTTTTTAGCGCTAACTGCTGTTCTAAAGAAGCTGCTTCCATTGACAAAGATTTAACTTTGTTTTCAAGCTCTTTAGAATCACCTTTT
>JAVRLY010000089.1:0-4789 GCA_031960885.1 Desulfurella sp.
TTGAAAGATTTGTCGATGCATAGCCATAATTGGCGGTTAGATTGAATACAGGGAAGAAGTTGGCAAGCGCTTGTTTTTGTGCATAGGCATAAGAAAGCACATTGTACATGGCTTCTTTTACGTCTGGTCTTTGGGTTAAAATACTTGAAGGTACTTGAGGAGGTACTAGCTTTGCGTAGTCTATTGCATCAAAATCATTGGTGGCTGGATTTATTGAAAAGTTTTCTGGATATTTGCCCAGATAATATGCAAGCGTATTTTGAGTGAGTTCTTTTTGCTTTATAAGGTTATTGAGGAGCGTTTTTATATTTTCAACTTGTGTTTTAGCATCTTCTACAGGCTCTATATTTATAAGCCCGCTCCTATATTTATCTTCATTGAGCTTTAGTATTTCTTTTGCTGCTTCAAGTTGCTGTGAAAAATTTTCTATGGAGAGATTTAATGCAGAAAGCTGAAAGTATGTTTGTGCAACATTACTCAACAGCGTTAGTTTTACTACATTTGCATCGGCTTTAGAGAGATTTACATTTGCTTTGGCTTGATTGACGCTGTTTTGTATTTGGTGCCAAATATCTACTTCGTAAGAAGCGCTCAATCCTGCCTGATGGAGATTGTATATTTTGTTGGAACTAAGCGGCGATAGATTTTGATTTTGAGATGGCTGATTGCGTGTTGATGAGTAAGTAGCATTTATTGTTGGTAACAAGCTTGATTGGTTTTGGCCTACATAGGTTTGGGCAATCTGAATGTTTTTAAGGGCTATTTTGTAGTTAAGGTTGTTTTCAAGGGCTGTTTTAATTGTGTTGTTTAGTGTTTTGTCATTGAAGTTTTCCCACCAGTTTTGACTAAGTGCAGAGTTGGTTGGTTCTATTTTGTATTGAAACTGCGATGGTATTTGCACATTGACATTTTTAGGTGCGCTGTATAGCGCGCACGATGATAAAAATACAGCTAAGCTTAAAGCCGCAAATGCTTTGTATCTCATTTCTTGTCTCCTATATATACATCAACAAGCATACCAGGGTAAATTGTCAGATCTTTTGGCACGCTAAATTTGAATACAATTGGCAATACCCTTACATCTACTTGTTCTGTTCTTTGGTTTGAAAGCTCAATCTTTGGTGTGGTGTATGGCTGAAGACTTACAAATTGAAGGGGTATTTGTTTGTCCGTGCCTCTTACAAAGGCAATAGCTTTTATATCTTGAGGTTTTGGCAGTCTTGGCACAAGTATTTCATCAACATAGCATCTTACTTCCATTTCCTTTTCTATATTACCTATTACAACTACAGGTCCATAGCCTTGAGTGTATGTGCCGTATGTGCCAGAAGGTGACACATAGCTTCCAACGGCTGTTGCAATTTTAAGTACTACACCATTTACGGGTGCTTTTATTGTATATTTATCAAGGAGAGATTTATTTGCAAGGTAGGATTTTTTAGCTGCTTCATATTGAGCTTGAGCGTTTTGTATATCGTATACCCATGCACCAGCTTTTGTTAAGTTGTATTGACTTAGGGCTACTTTGTAATTGGCTTGTGCTGTTTCGTATGCATCTTTTGTTGTATCGTAAGTATTTTTGCTTACAGATTTTGGGTTTAACTTGTATGATTGTTCTATTTTTTGCCATTGGTCTTTTGCTGATTTTAGCTGAGCTATAGCGTATTCTAATTGAGATTCACTGACATCTAGCGTTTCTTTTCGAGGCTGTGCTTTAAGTTCGTTTAGATAGGCAAGGGCTGCTTGCATCTGGTAGTATGCCTGCTGCGTTACATTTTTTTGTTGAGTATCGTCTATTTTTAGAATGGGCGTATCTTTTGTAACGGCTTGGCCGTCTTTTACAAAAATATGTACAACTCTTCCTGATACGTCGGGAAAAATATTTATATTTTCACCATTTGTTTGATAGCTTTCGATGATGCCAGTTGCATAAATACCGTCATTATAAGGGTTTTTTTCCACATGCACAGGCGGCAGCGCACTGGTGCGCTTGTTGTAGATATATGCGCTAACAAGACCAATAAGTATGCCAATGCTTGCTATTAAAAATATTATCTTAGTTTTCATTGTGCCTCCAATTGAATATTGTCTTTTTGACCATTTAAAGATTTGCCATTATCTGTAGTAGATTTAAGTTTTCCATCTTCCATATGCAGTATGCGGTTTGCATATTCAAATATCCTTGAGTCATGCGTTACTATAATAATCGTTCTATCTTGAGTCAACAGATGCTCCTTAACAAAAGCAATGATTTGACGGCCTGTTTCCCCATCTAAGGATGCAGTAGGCTCATCAAAGATTAATATATCTGGTTTTGATACAACCGCTCTTGCTATAGCAACACGCTGCTGTTCGCCGCCAGATAGTTTATACACAGGCAAGTCTGCTTTTGAGCCAAGGCCCATTACTTCAAGATAGTATTTTGCTTCTTTTAATGATTTATCCCAATTTTGTCTTTTTAAGAAAAGCGGTATACTTACATTTTCTGTTGTAGTAAGCTTTGGAAACAGATGGTAGTCTTGAAACACAAAACCTATATTGTTTAATCGAAAATCTGCAAGCTCATCATCTTTTAATTGCCATATGTTTTTGTCTTTTACAGTAACTGTGCCTTCATTTGGGCGCAAAATGCCAGAGATTATGCTCAAAAGCGTGGTTTTGCCAGAGCCTGATGGTCCAACAATATAGAGCACTTCTCCATAGTAGGCAGTAAGATTTACGCCTTTTAGAGCATATGTTTTAGCTTCAGCTTCGCCAAAGTATTTTACTATATTTTTAGCTTCCAATATTGGTTTCATAATCATCCTCTAAACACATCAAAAGGCTCTATTTTTAAAACCTTTCGTATGCCAATGTAGCTTGAAAAACCTGCGATTACAACTACCATTAAAAATGCAATAAGCATGTTTTGATAAGTAACTATCGCTGCGTAGTTTGGAATTCTTGCTTTAGAGATAGCAATCATTAAAGAGGAAATCATAATACCAAAGCCGTAGCCTATAAAGCTTGTAACAGATGCTTGAAACAGTATCATTGCCATAAGTTCGTACTTTTTTGCGCCTATTGCTTTTAGAGCACCGAATTTTTCTAAATTTTCAAGCACAAAAGCATAGAATGTCTGGCCTGCTATTGATAGTCCTACTATAAAACTAATCAGTGTCATTATCATTATATTTGTTCCCATGCCTGTTTTATACTTGTAGAAGTTTTCTATGGTTTTTTCAAACTGCTTTTGCGTTAGGGCTTTGTAGCCGAGTTTTTTGACCTGAGCCTGGATATAGGGAACATCTGCATTGCTTTTTGGGTTTAGGAGTATATAAGACATAGAATACCTTGTTTGTGGTAGGTCTTGCGTGGCTCTTGTGTAGGTTGTATAAAGCGTTGGCGTGCCAAAAAGACCGCCGCTTGCTGCCTTGGCAAGCGCTACAATCACTGCTCTGTGGTCATTTATGCTTAAAACAGAGCCAATGCCGGGAGAGCCCAATTTTCTATAATCTGCATCAACCACACCAATAAAGGCATCGGAATTATAGATTTTGTTTAAATCACCCTTTATGATAGGCGGTCTGCCAAACAATGTGGTATCATCCAATCCTATAATATTTGCGCCCTGGTATGTACCGTTTGGGAGCTTAACAAGCCCAGAGCCAAAGTAGATGGGCACAGCCATAGCAACGCCTTTTATACTTCTTACATAATCAAGCACGTAATCTGGCAATGGGATTGAGCTTCTATCATTGTCTACTGAAGGGTCCATAACCCACATCTTAGCGCCAATGTTTATAACATTTGATGTAGATTTTCTCATGATGCCAGCAAACATAGAAGTCATCTGATTCATTAAAAATACAGCAAATGTAACGCCAAGAATAAGCGTAAAAAATTTTCCCCTATCATTTGCTAGAAGCTTAAGTGCAATTTTTAAAAGACCTTTCATGTAGAACTTCCTTGAGAATGTGTCTTTAAATTAACCAATCGATACCAGAATGTATCCATATTGAAACAAGCTTTACAAAAATAAATGCAATTCATAAGTTTACCTCCAATACCTAAACTCTTGGCTTTGATACTAGAGTTCAATTGTAAATTGTCTATAAACAAAATGTAAATGTATTGTAAATGAAAAAATTTAAAAAGTTGTGCTAGCATTATCGAACCTTAAGTACATATTCCATGCATAAAAATATCAAAGACAGCATTTACTAATTCTTCTGTGCTATTTTGAGTATTTTTTAAGACAAGTACTACATTTATGCCTATTAATAATTGAAGTATTACTTGCTCATCAAAAGGCTTAAAAATTTTTTTTTCTATGCCTTTTTTAAAAACTTCGATTAAGACTTGTGATAAAGGGTCAAAATATTTTGTTTTAAGGGTTTTAACTTGTTCAAAATTTGTTGCACTTTCTTTTAGCATTAAATATGAAATATATTTGCCTCTTTTTTTTAAAACATCTATGTGAGTTTTTATAAATTCTTTTATAAATTCTTTTTCATCTTTAGTCTGAATCTTATAGACATTCTCTAAAAATTCATCCATATTTAAAGACAGTACGCTTTCATATAATTCCTTTTTGCTACCAAAATAATAGCTGATCATTGCGCTATTAGCCTTTGCTTCTTTAGCTATTTTTCTAATGGATGCTTCTTTGTATCCATATTGAGCAAATAACTCGCTTGCTTTTTCCAGGATTTTTTCTTTTGTGCTCATAATTTTCCTTCTTTATTAATCAACCGTATAATTAATACTATATATTTATTAAAAAGTCAATAAAGTTATGCTTGAAGAC
>JAVRLY010000090.1:0-4781 GCA_031960885.1 Desulfurella sp.
TTCTTTTGGTTTTATTTGCATGTTTCAGATAGATAGAAGAAAATTTAAATATTTTGATTATCCATTGTTTATATCTGTATGTTTACTTGGTGTTTTGAGTGTTTTCTTAATTTATAGCACAGATGCAGGTAAAGTGTTTTACAACAAACAAATATTATGGGAGATTCTCGGTATTTTTTTATGTTTATTTGTTTCTAACCTTAATTTAAACATAATTAAATCATATGCCTTTGCATTTTATATCTTTGTTTTGTTAATTCTCATAGTAGTTTTTTTTATTGGTTTTGTTGGGCATGGTGCAAAACGTTGGATATCGCTGGGTTTTTTTAACATACAACCATCTGAGTTTATGAAGTTAGCCGTCATTATTGTTCTGGCTGCATATTTTGATGAATATATAAAGAGTTCGAAATATAATTTTAACGATTTGTATATGCCATTGGCTTTGATAATATTTCCTGTAGCATTAATTGTTAAACAACCAGATTTAGGCACAGCTTTGATTGTTCTTATTGTGGGGCTTGGTATTATATTAAGCGTAGGTGTGAAAAAGACTTTTTTGATAAAATCTTCTATATTTATTTTAATTGCAACGCCTTTTTTGTGGAGTTTGCTAAGAAATTATCAAAAAGAACGTCTCATTGCTTTTATTAATCCATATTCATCCCCTCATACATTTGGGTATCATATTATACAATCGGAAATTGCAGTTGGCTCTGGCGGTATTTTTGGCAAGACTGCTGCGAGAGCAACACAAACAATGTTAAATTTTTTGCCAGAAAACCATACTGATTTCATATTTGCTGCTTTTTGCGAACAATGGGGATTTATTAGTGCTTTGATATTAATTGGTCTGTATTTATTTATCATTTTTAGATGTTTATCGTTTCTTGATATAGCAAGCTCAATTTTTGAAAAAGTTGTGATAATAGGTGTGACCATAATGTTATCTGTTTCTATGATATTTAATATTGGCATGACTATAGGTTTGTTGCCAGTTGTAGGTGTACCGTTGCCGTTTGTTAGTTATGGTGGATCTGCAGTTATTACAAATTTTATTGCAATAGGCATTTTATTAAATATTAAAATCAAAAATCAAATTTATAGATGAGGTGGAGAAATGATTGATAGGTACTCAAGAAAAGAGATGGCGCAAATATTCTCTCAAGAAAATAAATATCAAAAATGGCTTGATGTTGAACTTGCAATTATGCAATCGCATGAAGAAATCGGCACAATCCCAAGTGGAATAACCGAAAGTGTTAAAAGGAAGGCAAAATTCGATATTGAGCGTATTGAGGAAATAGAAGCAATAACACGCCATGATATTGTGGCTTTTAATGAAAACGTTAGGGAGCATTTAAACTCTGAAGAAGGCAGTTTTTTACACTATGGCGTTACATCATCGGATATTGTGGATACTGCAAACGCATTGATTCTAAAACAATCGTCTGAAATTATAATAGATGACATAAAACAATTACTTGAAACACTTAAAAAAAGAGCTTTTGAGTTTAAAGACACGCCTATGATTGGACGCTCTCACGGCATACATGCAGAACCAATAACATTTGGGTTTGTTATTGCATTGTGGTATGAAGAAATGAAAAGAAACCTTGATAGAATGGAACAAGCAAAAGAAATTATCTCATATGGAAAAATTTCAGGCTCAATGGGAACATTTGCAAACATTGACATGAGTGTAGAAGAAAGGGCTTGTGAAATTTTAGGCTTAAAGCCTGCACCGATTTCTAACCAGATTATACAAAGAGATAGGTATGCCCAGTATATGACAACTCTTGCAATTATCGCTTCCACAATTGAAAAAATAGCTTTACAAATAAGGCACTATCAAAGAACAGAAGTTCAAGAAGCAGAAGAGTTTTTTCATGGCGGGCAAAAAGGTTCGTCTAGCATGCCGCATAAAAGAAACCCAGTCTTAAGTGAAAATTTAGATGGCCTTGCAAGGCTAGTTAGGTCAAATGCATTGTGCGCTTTGGAAAATGTTGCCTTATGGCATGAGCGCGATATTAGCCATTCATCAAATGAGCGTATAATATTGCCAGATTCAAGTATTTTAATTGATTTTATGCTGCATAGATTAAATGACATTTTGACAAAACTAATTGTGTATAAAGATAAGATGATTGAAAATATAAATCTTACAAGAGGTGTAATATATTCACAAAGAATTATGTTAAAACTCATAGAAAAAGGCCTTGATAAAGAAACTGCATATAAGCTTTCACAAAGCAAAGCTTTCGAATCATGGAATAATAAGTTGGATTACAAAACAATACTATTAAATGATGAGACAGTACGTAAATATATGAGTAAAGAAGAGTTGGATGAATGTTTTAATTATACTTATTTTATACGAAATGTAGATAAAATATTCAATAGAGTATTTGATAAATAATTAAATTTGTGCTATATTTTCTTTAGACTAATAGGGTAGGGCCATTATGTGAATGAAAAAATTTTTGATTATTTAGAAAGTTGTATAATTGTATTTAATTTAGAAAGTCGCATTGTATATGGGAATCAGAATGCTTATAATAACTTTGATATAAATATAGGTTCGGATGTAAGAGACATATTGCAAGTTGAAGACAGAGGCTTATTTTTTGATAACTTAAGAGAAGTATTAAACAAATACGAATCATATAAAAATTTTATACGTCTTATAGACAAAAATAAAAAAATTCAGTTTTGCTATATTAATGTATTCAAATCAGCTGAGCATTTTGTTTTTGAGATAATAATGCTTTCTGGTTTTAGCAAACTTAGTTTAAGCCAGAGAAATTTAAATTTCGATTATTTGAAGTATGTTTCACAAGGCATAGCTCATGTATTAAGAAATCCCATAATGTCTATTAGTGGTTTTTTGAATTTGATAAAAAAGAGAATTCCAAGCGATATTAAAACCGATGTTGACGCATATTTTGAATCTATACAAATTGAATTATCCAAGGTTATGAAAATTGTGCTTGATATAGAAATTATTAATAATGTAAAAGATTTAAAGTTAGAGAAAATTAACATTGACGAATTTTTGCTAAATGTCCTTAATAATTTTAAGCTAGAAAATTCATCAAAATCTATCGAATATAAATACCAGTTTGAGTGTAATACGCATTTGTTTATTGATAAAAATCTTTTTGGCTTAGTACTTGAAGAAATACTAAAAAATGCCTATGAATCAATTGAGGAAGATGGATTTATACGTATATCTTGCCAAAAAGAAGATAATAATGTAATAATAAACATAGAAGACAATGGTGGAGGTATTGATAAAGAAAGGCTAGGTATGCTATTTACGCCGTTTTATTCTACAAAACCAAAAAATATAGGTTTAGGTTTATTTATATCAAAGTTGGTAATGCAGGCTCACAAAGGTAGATTACGCGTGATGTCTCATGACAATAATACAATAGTAAAACTCATTTTACCAGTAGAGAAACGCTCGAAGATGCGCACACAGAGGTTAGAAGTTGTCTAAAAAAAGCATAAAAACTAAGATTGTTGCGTATACATTTTCAATAATGCTCGTTGTCTCTGTTTTATTTAGTGTTATATCTTTATATAGCCTACTTACATTAAAGAATTTTTTTGTAGACTCAAGCAGGAAAATTTTAGAAGAGCAAGCTAGCCATAATCTAGCAAATGAAGTTAAAAATTATGCAAAAATAATCGAAATCAATCTTAATATTAAAGAAAAGATGTGTGATTCTACTGTTAATTTTTTGCAAAAAACCAAAGAACCACATATGTATATACAAAATATTTATACTGTTATGAGTAAAGATTTAAATATTAGAGGAATTGCTTTATTAGATAAAAAATTTTCTTGTTTTTACGCGTATCCTAAAAACTTTTCATTTGATAGAGCAATCGCGCAAATCAAAGCTGGCAATTATAAACAATACTCAAAAAAATCTTATTTTGTAGATTTTTACTTAAGTAGAGATAAAAATGCATATTTCGCTTTTTTCTATCCATTTAAAAATGATAGTTACATACTTTTTGAGATAGACCCAGCGGGTATTTTTTCTATTTTAAAAAGTGCTCAGATTAAACCAATGAGTGATAAATATTTATGGATGACTAACCATAAAGGTGTGTTAGTTTTTGACCCGCCAGTCAAAGAACACCCACTCATTACATTAAAAGACAATGTAGATTTAACAAATCCTGAAAATGGTGAAAAGTTAGCATACTTAATGTCTAATTACATATTAAAAGGCAAATCTGGCTCATCTTACTATACATTTCACGGCGTTGAAAAATATGTGGGATATACTTCAATACCCAAAACCGGTTGGGCAATAGGTTTAACATTGCCAGTTGCGGACTTGTTAAAAAATGTTACAAAACTTAATGAGCAAATTAACTCAAAAATGATTTTGATACTTTCTATTTTTTCATTTTTTAGTGTAATAACTATTTTAATTGCATTGTTTTTTAGTATGCGTGTATCGAATAAAATAGTAAAACCCATT
Source organism: Desulfurella sp. (assembly GCA_031960885.1). Taxonomy (GTDB): domain Bacteria; phylum Campylobacterota_A; class Desulfurellia; order Desulfurellales; family Desulfurellaceae; genus Desulfurella. The sequence continues at coordinate 4,503 of JAVRLY010000090.1, forward strand.
TTAGATGCAACTAACACAATCAATTCAATTATTTTAGGTGATGTATCAAGACGCATAGCATATGAGAGTAATGATGAGTTAGGAGAACTTGTTAAGTCTGTAAATAATTTAATGGATGCTTTGGCTCAAACGCTTGCTAATTTAGGCGATATTGCCGTTAAAAAGGAGAATGAAGATGAGTGATTTTAACGAAATGGATGAGATATTGGGCGATTTTATTATTGAAACAACAGAGTTGTTGGAAAGCCTAGACGAAGATTTGGTGGCGTTGGAAAAGTC
>JAVRLY010000091.1:0-4721 GCA_031960885.1 Desulfurella sp.
AATCTACATCTTCAACTAATGCCCATTTACTTTTCGATGATATAGCAACAGCTTTTGCACCTGCATGTTTTAGTCTATAAGAATCTTTTCCTTCATAGTCTATCTCAAAATCATGTGCATCATGCTTTATAGCGCCAACTTTTTTTCCCTCTTCGGAAAATGATTTTATGAGTTTTTCAATCAATGTAGTTTTGCCTACATTTGAATGTCCAATAAACCCTATAGCATACATTTTACAAACCTCCACAAAAATGATTATATGAGTTAATCCAAATTAGTCAAACTTTAGTTTTTGCCTTATTTTCAATACAAAATATCATTAGATTTTTCTTGCAAATTTGTATTTTTTGTGTATATTACCTTAATCTAAGAGTGACATTTGAGGAGGTTTTAGACAATGTCAAACTTATTCAGTAAAGGTTTTAAAGTAGCAGCATTGGCAGTAGTTGTAGCATCAAGCTTAACACTTGCTTCTTGCCAAAAAAAACAGGCAACTAATGCTACAAACACTACAAATGTAACAAATGCTACTAACGCAACTAACGCAACAGCACCAGCTAATGCAACAAACGCAACTAACGCAACAGCACCAGCTAATGCAACAAACGCAACTAACGCAACAAAATAATGTTGCGTTGAAACTTTTTGTGCACAAAAGGTGTCAAAGAAAGGCAGCTTAGGCTGCCTTGTTCTTTCTAAAAATAAATATCAAAAGTAAAATCCCAGTAAAAATTAAATCCAAAGGCGCAAAATAATGCCCAAACTTGTCAAATACAGTTTTATTTTTATCATTAAAAACGATTTGCTTTTCTAAAATACCAAAAGTATAAGGTTTTAGACTTGCAATCATTTTACCATGTGGGTTTACTATCATACTAAATCCGGTATTTGCGCATCGTGCCACATAAATATTATTCTCAATAGCTCTATAAAAATCATCCCTATAAAACACATTAAATGTAGGTGTATGGCTAAACCACGCATCATTTGTAATAACAACAATTAACCTTGCGCCTAAATTTTTAAAAGTTCTAGCAATAAAAGCAAAATCTTCTTCATAGCATATGATAGCTGCAGTTTTTAGGCCATTAATATTAAATAGCGTAAATTTCTTACCATGCGTAAAACTGCCAAATTTTGTTACAGTTGGAATAAAACTTAAAAATTTTCTAAGGGGTATAAATTCGGCAAAAGGTACAAGCTCATGCTTGTGATAATATTCAAAATTTCCATTATCGAAAAACACAGCAGAATTATAGTAATCATTATCTTTTTGCGTTTGAGCGCCAAAAATTATGGGCGTTTTGTAATTTCCTATGAATTTATCAAAATCACTTTCAGTAAATAAAAACGGGTATGCGCTTTCTGGCCATACAACTAAATCAGCATTTATATTTTTTGTTGCATTTACATAAACATTTAAATTATGCAAGAGCATCGTATTGTCCCATTTTTGGGATTGGTCTATGTTGCCTTGAATTAATGCTATTTTTTTTTCAATAGAGCCTTGTGGTTGTGGTAGTGTAACTACAAAAAACAACAACACAATAGTGCCAAAAATCACACTCGCTTTAAAAAGACGCAATTTATACAAATAATAGAAAGCCACATTTGCAAATAGCAACTTTAAACCAACAAAATAAGCACCAAACCAACTTGCGTCTTTTATAAAAAAAGGCATATTATAAACAAACATGTTAATATTACCAATAGGATCGCCGTAAAATACAATTGAGCGCAAATATTCAAAAGCAATATAAAAGATAGGCAAAAATAAAAAGCTAATATTAAATTTCTTTATTAAATAAAATGGTATAATTGTGTAAATTAATTGATAAACACACAAACCAAAATACATAGAAAAAGCGAGTAAAAATGGCACATGGTTGTAAACATAAATGCCTTTTAATAGTCCTATGTATAAAAAAAGAAACAAAGGCATAAAACTTGCCGTTGCAATAAAAAAAACATTGGTAAATGGCTTAGTCCTTAATTTTTTCAATGAAATAAAAAATGGTACAAATGCAATAAAAGAAATAAATGAATAATAAAATGATAAGATTAACAACAAAGGCGTTACAGTAAAAGCAAAACGCTCTAAATTATCTTTTGACCACACTGGAGTCTGTGTCCTGCCAAAAATGCCTCTATTGGCATAGCATTTTTTCCTTCTGGTTTGATTATTTCTATGCTTATACTTTTATGTTTACATGCAACAATCAATGTATTTTTGCTAACTTCCAAAATAGTGCCTGGTGTTGCGTCTTTGTCTACAATGTGAGCTTTTAGCACTTTATAGATTTTTCCATTGTATCTAAAAAAAGCTTCAATGTATCCCACAAAGGCTTTAATTTTTCTCATTACTGTTTTGGCATCATCAACCACAAAATCTATATATGCATCGCTTTTGCTAATTTTTTTTGTATAAGATACAGTTCCTCTTTGGGGCACTGGTTTTAATCGCCCTTCTTCAATATACTCTATTGCGCATACAATCATATTGCTTGCTACAAGAGAAACTTTATTAGATAAAGTAATATTATCGTCATTACTATCAATACTTAAAACCTTTTGCATTAGTATATCGCCAGCGTCCAATTCATTTGTAAGTTTAATTATACTAACGCCAGTGTGAGTATCGCCATTTAAAATAGCACTAATGATGGGTGATGCACCCCTATATTTTGGTAGCAAACTTGGGTGTATATTTAATATTCCATATTTAAAAACATCAATCACGCGCTCTGGTATAATCTTGCCATACGAAAACAATACGCCTAAATCACAATCTATAAGCTGCTCTATGAGGCTATCGTCAAACTTTTGTGGTTGAGCAAGTCTTATATTTAACCGTTGCGCCTCTTTTTTAATGGGGCTTTCAATGAGTGTTTTGTTGCGCTTTCCTATTTTGTCTTTTGTAGTAATAACTAGATTGACATTAAAATGCTTATTTAAACTATTTAGTGTTTGAATACCAATGTCACTTGTGCCAAAAAAAGCTATGTTCATTTATTTGCATTTTCTTTTAAAAACTTTTTAAACCTTAATTTTTCTACAAAGTTCATTCTATCTATAAATAAAATGCCATTTAAGTGGTCAATTTCATGCTGGACAACGACAGAAAGGAAATTATCAAATTCTACAATACGTTCTTCTTCTTGCAAATCTAAGTATTTTAATTTAATATAGCGCCTTCTATCACTTACTTTGCCATAAAAACCAGACACACTCAAACAACCTTCATCGTGTTCTTCGTAAAAACTCTCATAAGATAATATTTGGGGGTTTATCATAGCAATTATTTTGCTTTCGCTGCCCACAGCTCTCTCATCTACAATAATTAATCGTTTTTTAACACCAATTTGAGGTGCTGCAAGCCCAATCCCATTGTTTTTTAACATTGTATCACTCATAGTACGCACAAGTTCAATTACATCATCATCTAGCTTTTCAATAATGCTGGAAACTTTTTTTAATTCTCTATCCGGATAAGTAAGTATTTTGTACTCCATAAGCTAAAGTCATTATACAGTTTACTTTTGTTAAGTCAAGCATTTGACTTTTGTTTTTTTATATGGTATACTTAGCTTTAACGTTTACGTAAAAAAGGAGGAACACATGTTTAAAACACAGTTTACGCAAGATTTTGGCGTTGAATACCCAATAATGCAAGGTGGTATGATGTGGATTTCTAAAAAAGAATTGGTTAGTGCAGTATCCAATGCGGGAGGTCTTGGTATTTTATCCGCATTGACATTTGACACACCACAAGCGCTTGCAAACGAAATCGAAGAATTAAAAAAGCTTACAAATAAACCTTTTGGTGTTAACCTTACATTTTTACCTACGCTAAAGCCTATTAATTACAATGATTATATTGATGTAATCGTATCTAGTGGCGTGAAAATTGTTGAAACTGCTGGTAGAAGCCCTGCAGAATATATGGATAAACTAAAAAGCAACAATATCAAAGTAATTCACAAATGTACTTCTATTAGACATGCAAAAAAAGCACAAGAAATTGGTTGCGATTATGTAAGCATTGACGGTTTTGAGTGTGCAGGGCACCCAGGAGAAGACGATGTAACTTCGCTCATATTAGTACCAAGGGCAAAAGATGAGCTAAAAATTCCTGTTATTGCATCAGGTGGTTTTGGCGATGCAAGGGGCTTTATGGCAGCTTTAAGCCTTGGTGCATGCGCTATAAATATGGGCACAAGATTTATGATTACAAAAGAAGCACCTTTGCATGAAAATATTAAACAAGCCTTATTAAAAGCAAAAGAAACAGATACTGTATTAGTAGAGCGCAGTCTAAAAAATACGCTTAGGGCTTTAAAAAACGCGCATGCGTTAAAAGTCTTAGAACTAGAGCAAAAAGGTGCAAGCCTTCAAGAACTAGCACCATATCTAAGTGGGCTAAATGGAAAGAAAATGCTAGAAGAAGGCTCAATCGATAGTGCATTGCTTGCGTGTGGACAAGTAATAGGCCTAATAAATGATATACCGTCTGTCAAAGAACTTATTTCAAATATAATAAATCAAGCAAAATTGATTATACAAGATCAAGTTAAGTTTATTTGAACTATGGATTCTTAATTTTCTTATAAATAACCTCCACTGGATGCATCACCTTTGTATCTAAATCAGCTTTTGTTATTGTATCAGTAAGCTGCATGGCGCATCCAGGACATGGAGTAAAGAGTTTTTTAAAGCCTTTT
>JAVRLY010000092.1:0-4482 GCA_031960885.1 Desulfurella sp.
AGTGTGTGTGGACACTTCACTAATGATATTATATTAAAACCCCTTTTGTGGACACTAATAACACGCATACACAAGCCATTTTTAGAAGCCCAAAATGGGCATTTAGCAAATAGGCACAGCCTAATGTCATAAGCCGTTTATTTAGGGCGTTAGTCCAAATAGACGGCTTAAGTGGGCTATAAGTAATAAGGACAAGTTTACTATCTATGGATTGAGGATATATGCAAAATGGGCGAAAGCCCTAACAAGCAAGAATTAGTAAACAAGTGAACCCACTAGGTAGTTTCTAGTGGGCTTGGTTACAGAAAAGGAAAAAATGCATTTAAACACTGATACCAATATTATATTACTAATCAATCAAAAATCAATAGCAGGGACTAAAGGGACTAATTTTATACGGCTTTATAATTCTTTGTATTTTTTTATCTATGGAAGAATAGCAAAGCCTAATGCCCTACAGATAAGCCGTGTGGTGCATTTAAACGCCCCTACACTGCAATTTGGAGCATAGCATAGTATAAAACTATTGCCTAATTTAAAATTAGCCATTTAAACTTAATATATTATAAAATCTAATATTATCTATTAGAATTTTTCAAGTATTTTTTTTAAAAAAATATCAATATTTTGCATTTTTTTATTGTTATGTACTAATAGGTACTTCTTGCACTTCTATATAGTTTAGTTATATATACCCCTTTAATTTAGTTGTTTTAATAATATTTTACACCCACTTGACAAATGATTATATTGATATTATAATGTAATCAGTATAATAGCATAGCATATCTATGCTATAAGGAGGTATGGACAATGCCAAGAAGAAGCGATATAGACGATATTAAACAAGAATATGTAACTACAGCAGGAGCAGGGAAAATGTTAGGAGTAACAGTGTTTACTATTAGAAAATGGATTAAGCAAGGGTTGTTAAAGGCAAAAAAGATAGACAATAATTATTTTTTAAAAGTAGATGATATTAGAAAAGTATTTGATAACTACAAAGACATAAAGACTAAAAAGTAGGCTAAAGCCTACACAGGAGGCTAAATTGTTAAGTGCAGGTATTTTACTTATTGGAGTGTATTTTGTAACTAGTGCTATTTATACAGCACTAAAACATAAGGAGGGATAAACTATGGCTAATGCAGTAAACCTAAATGGTATTACAAGGGAATTTGTAACTATCACAGGAGCAGGCAAGATGTTTGGAGTTAATAGGCTTACAGTTTACAAGTGGATAAAAAATGGACTAATACCAGCCAAAAGATTGGGGACTAAATACTTCATAAAGTTAGAGGATATAAGGGATATGCAAAAGGGTAATATGCAACAGGCAAATAGCCTAACGGCTAATGTAACTAAATAGGCAAGCCCTGCTTACGACAGGGCTTTATTGCTTGTTTGTTATGATAAATATACAACAGTTATTAAAAAAAATCAATAGGCAAAGCCTAATACACAGGAGTATATAATATGACAGCAAATATTGATTGGATAGAACTATATCAAAAATACTTGCCAAATCAATTAAGAAGAGCAGGCTCACAATATAAAACCAATTGTCCTTTTCACGATGACAGGACGCCTAGTTTTACTGTAGACCCAATAAAAGGAGTTTTTCATTGCTTAGGGTGCGAAGCAGGAGGAACATATAAAAAATTTTTACTAATGCTAAAGGAGGAAGGAATAATGAACGATGATGAATACAATACAGCCGATAAGGAATTTGATAAGCTATACAATGAATACAAAAATAACTCACCAACACCAGATAATGAAATAGACACCATACCTGCTGAAGAACCAGCTAATGCTTTTTTAGATGTAAAACAAGGATATGAGAAATTAGGTTATACAATGACAACCTATGAATACAGGAACTTAAATAATGAGCTAGTCTATAAATGGCATAGATTTGAGAAAGAAGGAGAAAAGAAACTTATACCAGAAAACCTAGAAGGCAAAACAACATTAGGAAACATTAAACGAATACCATACGGGTTGGAACAATTTAAAACCATAACAAACCCAAAGGCTATTTGGCTAGTAGAAGGCGAGAAATGCAAAGACAGAACAATTAAAGGAATAGAGTATATTACAGGATACAATGAAAGAAGACAGGACTTAAAGGATATTGTAGTTTTAAGTTTTAGAAAACCAAATGATTTGGAAGACTACAAGGAACTATTCAAAAACAAGGATATAGTGATTTTTGAAGACAATGACGATAAAGGCAAAAGGAATACAAAAGGCATTATAGACCTATTACAGGGAACAGCCAAAACGATTAAAGTAGTTAACATTGCTGAGGCTATGGGATATCCAGACAAAAAGGGTTATGATATAGCTGATTTTTTAGAGGAAGAAGAAACTACAATTTACAATGTAGAAATGTTAATAGAACAAGCTAATAATAACCCACTAATAGAAGACCAGCCATTAGAAGATATACCAGATTTAGGCATAGCCTATTTGGATATACCAGAATTGGATACACCATTAACACTACATAAAGGCACAATTGATAAAGACAAGCTAGATATTACTGATAATTTTGTTTTAGAGCCATTCATACCTGCACAAGCAATTACACTGCTTGACGGTGCAGGTGAGTTAGGCAAGAGCATATTAGCAATGCAATTAGGCTTATGTATTGCAACAGGCAAAGAGTTTTTGGATACCTACAAACTAAAAACACCAAACAAAGTGATATATATCACAGCTGAGGAAACACCATATAATTTTAACGATAGACTAGAAAAACTTATAAACAGCTTAAACCCAGACCAGAATTTAGCAAAGGAAAACTTCTTTTGGATATCAACCCTTGAAACAAATGAATATAATACGCATAACTTACTAGAACCAAATCGCACAAATTACAACACCACTGATTTTTATAATGATTTGGAAGGCACTATTCAAAAAATAAAGCCTAAACTTATGGTATTGGATAGTCTGATTAACTTTTACGGCTTAGATGAAAACACCAGCAAAGACGCTATAGAGTTTATGAACCGATTAAAATACTTATGCAGTAATTATGATATGGCAATTCTAGTAATACACCACCAGACAAAAGAAAACAATAACACATATAGGGGCAGTGGAGTATTTAGAGAGCAAGCAAGAGCAAGAATAACAATAAAAATGCCAGACAATGAAAATGACAAAACAAAAAGAGCCATACGCACCATTGAAATTGAAAAGCTAAATTACTATAGCAAATTAAGAGAACAAGCCAATAATACTAAAATAAAACTTATATCCAATGAAAAAGAGCTTTATTTTAAGGCTACACCAAAAATAGAAATTGTAAAAAATGATACAATAGATAACGATGATGATGATACACCAATAACAAGTTTAAACATAGAGGAGGAATAAAAAATGAACAAGAAAATGCAAGAAAGATTCAATTCAAGCGATTACACTTTTGTTATGCCAGAAGCTATGCTAAAAGCAGTAGGAAAAAAAGAAGGAATAACAATAACAGAATTGCTTATAATCCTTGCTATACCAGCAATTAGTGATTATAAAATTGAAGTTGGAAATTTTTTATATTATGAATTTTCACCATATAAACTGCTTAGGATATTACAGCCAAATAATTACGGACAAAACCAAAAATGGCTAATAGACAATATAAGCAGAATATCTAAGACGGTTGAATTGCCAACAAATAAAGAAACAGCTAAAGATAGGAAAATAAAAATAGTTATTGATAGAAAAATAAATAAAAATCACATTGAAGAACACAATCTAGAGGCAGTTAAAAAAGAACTTGGAAAAAAACTAACATCTAAATATTTACCTATAACAATAACCGATGATATATCACTAATAGAACATTTTACAGTAATTGAAAAAGGAGGAGAAAAAATTGAAAAAGGCAACGCTTCACCAAATAAAACTATAATGGCAGTAACATTTAGTAAAAAATTTGCTGAGTGGTATCATAAAGATTTAAGAGTAAAATTTAAACCAGAAGCACTAAAAAAGATTTTTGAAATAACAGGTATTGAAAAAGAACTAGCAAGATATGTAATTTTATACCTATTAACAAAACCAAAAAACATACATTTTAAAGACGACCCTAAAAAAGATGCTTTTCAAAAATTATTTGAATTTGTAGGCTTAAACTTATCTAAAAAAAGAAAAAGCACGCTCAAAAATGCACTCACAAACAACAACAATGAAGATAACAATGAAAACAAAAACGAAAATAACAATGAAAACAACAATAAAAACAAAAACAAAAACAAAAACAAAAACAAAGAAGCATTGAAGTATTTAGGACTTACTATAAAAAAAGAAAACGGCATAACAACAATAAAGTATCAACAACAAAAAGACAAGATTTTTCAAGATTTTTTTTACCGTCCTACTCAAGATATAAAACAAGATTATGAAATGCTAAAACAAAAAATAAAAAGAACATTTGAAATAATTGAAGACTATTTTACACAAGAAAAAGAA
>JAVRLY010000093.1:0-4546 GCA_031960885.1 Desulfurella sp.
CAAAACAAATAGGCATTGAAAACCTAAAAGCAGCTATTTTAGAAACACTTAATAGCCCTCAAGAGGAACTTGTGGTCGATTATGGCCCAGAGATTGAAAATGCAATTATGCGAATCTCACAGATGCTGGAAACAAAAGAAATAGCCTACAATAAGCGTTTTTTTGCAATTAAACTGTTAGAGCAAGATCCAGCCATTATTGAAGAGTTAAAAAACAAAGGAGCTGATGATATAGTTAACTATAGCCTGCTTGAAAAAAACAATTTAGAAAAAATCATAGATGATGTAGAAACAGAGATTATAGAAAAACGATACGCACTTATTGAAGGTATAGTAAAATCCTGCACAAAAAAACTCACAAGCATTGAAGAAAGACTCAGTTATTCAGATAAAATTGATAAAATTGTTACTAATAAGTATTTGGGCATACCAATATTTGCTATAGCGCTATTTGTCACATTTGAGCTTACATTCAAACTAGGTGGTTTTTTTGCAGACTATATAGAAGCCTTTTTTAGGTTGCTTGGAGAAACACTTTCTAAACCTGTGACAAACTACCCCATACTTGCTTCATTTATAAAAGATGGTCTTATTGGTGGAGTAGGAACGGTAATTGTGTTTTTGCCAAATATTTTGATACTATTTTTGTTTTTATCTTTTTTAGAAGATGTAGGCTATATGGCGCGTGCAGCTTTTGTAATGGATAGGCTGATGCATTCAATTGGTCTTCCAGGTAGAGCTTTTATACCGCTAATTTTAGGTTTTGGGTGCAATGTACCAGCTATAATGGCTACACGTACAATTGCAGATGAAAAAGACAGATTATTAACAATTCTTATAAATCCTTTTATGTCTTGCACGGCAAGGTTGCCTATTTATGTATTGTTAACAGGCATATTTTTCAAAGATAAAAACCCAGCTCTTGTGATTTTTTCACTTTACGCTTTAGGTATTGTTGTAGCTATACTTAGCGCAAAACTATTTAGAAGCACAATACCAGCACTCAAAGGCAAAGTGTCGTTTTTGGTAATGGAATTGCCAGTATATAGAATGCCAACTATCAAAGCTGTTTGGACTCATACATGGGAAAAATCAAAGCAATTTCTAACAAAAGCTGGAACCATCATCTTTCTAGGCGTTGTGTTAGTATGGTTATTATCAAGCTTACCATTTGGTGTTAAATACGCAAGCGAGCAATCCCTTGTAGGTCAATTGGGCAAAATATTTGCTCCAGTTTTGAGTTTGGCGGGCTTTGGGTTTTATCAAGCAGCTGTAGGTCTAATTTTTGGCCTGTTGGCGAAAGAAACGCTAATAGGCACATTAGGCACATTATTTGGAGGCGAAGATAAACTGCAAGCTGCCCTGCCACATCTAATGAGCCAAACAGGCGCTTATGCATTTATGGTAATGAGCTTGCTATATATTCCATGCATTGCAACAATTGGCGCCATTTATAGAGAAACAAATTCTATAAAGTGGACGACGTTTAGCGTTATTTACAGTCTGGCTATAGGCTGGACATTATCCGTTTTAGTTTACCAAATAGGATTATTATTTTAATTATTTTAAAGGAGGTGTGGAATGGAGTGCAAAATTTTTGGTTTAGGAAATGTAAAAAGGGGCAGTATCCTCTATATTAAAGGTATCAACTGCACTATGGTCAAATTACTTTCTTTTTTAGTATTTTTATTTGCACCTATTGTTGCACTTGCTGGTAGCGTGAGCGATGATAAAGACACAAACATTACGCTATATGGCACAATCAAGCAGTACTTTGTTTGGGGCAATGGCAATAATTCAGACGATATTTACCCAGCAAACAGTGCAATAAAAAAATCAAATTTTACTAAATTTCAATCATATTCAGGCTCAACTAAGTTAGGTGCAGATATAGAATCTGGCAAGGTTTCAGGCAAAATAGAAAGCGATTTTGAAGGTGATAAAAACACACTAATCTTGCTAAAAGCGTATGCTTCATACAAGATTAATGACAATTTTAGTTTGCTTATCGGCAAAGATGACCCCATTGGAGAGCTCAATACATTCTCAGACAACTATGTAGCAATGCCAGGTTTTAACAAAACAAGACCAGAAGGTGTAGACCAAGTAAAACTTACAGCGAGTTTTGATATTGGCTCAACCAGTTTGCAAGCAGACTTAGCCGCTGAAAATGTTTACACATTTATGTTTAGAGACGAAGAACAAGACGAAAAAGGCGTTTCTGTCAAAATGCCCGGAATTGGCGCAAAATTAAGTTATGAATTTCCTTTTTTGCAGCAAAAAAGTCGCATTTTTGCATTCTTTGAAACACAAAAAGTCTATTTTGACAATGAACAATCCCACTGGCCTTATATTTATGGCATAGGCGCAAACTTGCCTATAAAATCTTTAACGCTTCAAGGTGAATTTTTGTATGGCAAAGGCTCAACACACTATGTAGGTCTAATAGAGGCTGTTAATAAACTTGGCATCTCAACACAAATGCCACGAGGATACACTGATGATGGCTCTGCGCGCAGACTTAGGGCTTACAACATAGAAGCAAATCTTGCCCTAAATGATACATGGAGTATATATGGCGGATATGACAAAGTTAATTTCATGAATAAATTGATAGAACAAAACCCATGCCCAGACACCCTTCCAAAACCACCTTTTATCTACATACCCAATATCCAATCTTCAGATGGCAAATTTGTTGGCGTTGCCTACAATCTAACAAAATCTACTACGCTAAGGCTAGAGTATGATAATTTCAAAACTTACTGGTATTGCCCAAAACATGGAGATTTAGACCATGCCACAGCAAATCAAGTATTTTTGAGTGCACAGTATGATTTTTAATACCCCAAACTTGTAATGTAAATTGGCAATGTGTATTAAAGTTTTAAAAAAATTCTTTAAGGAGGTTTAAAAATGGCTGGAGAGCTAAAAAGTTTGGCTAATTACATTAAGGAGAAAGAAAAGAAAAATTTCGAAGTAGTGCGCATTGAAGGGGGAAAGGAATTAAAACAACATCTTATCGAATTGGGTATACAAGAAGGCGCAACGCTTAGTTTGCAGGAAACCATTAAGCATGAACATACTGGTCCTTTGGCTATTGAAGTAGAAGGAAAAGAGATTGCTGTAGCTCAAGGTATTGCCAAAAGGATAATTATGGATGTAAATGGTACCGAAAAACTACTTTTAGAAATGGAGGCGAACGATACTGGAAAAATTAAGAAACTAGAAGATTTTAAAGATGTAGGTTATAACTTAGAAAATTTGGGAATTAAAGAAGGAGCAAGTATAAAGGTAATTGGCCACTTGGCACATCAAAGTTATAAAGTAAAACAAGAAAACAAAGAGATTGAATTATGCCCTGGTGAAGCAGCAAAAATTTTAGTCGAAAAAGATGGAAAAACATTACAACTGATCTATCTTAAACCAGGTGATAAAGCCATAATTGTTGGTTTAATAGAAGGCTTTAACCTAGAAACCCGTTTTAAGGATATGGGCATCAAATTGGGTAAAGAAATTATGTTAAGTGCTGTTGAACATTTGGGCGATATACCTCCAAAGCATATGGGAGACGTGTATTCTATTAATGTAAATAACAAATATCCGGCTACCATTGGCTCTGGTATAGCAGAAAAAATCATTGTTAGGCCAATTTAAGTATCAAAGCCCCTTTTGCAGGGGCTTTGATAAAAGCCTTATCATTTTTTTAAATATTGCATGAAGATTTAAAAATTAAGAGAGCTTATTAAATATATATTACAAAGTTCACAACAAAGCTATACAAATACTTAAAGCTTGCATAAAAAGAGAAAAACCTACAATATACTTAAGCGAATGCAATAAAAAAAAATCTAATACCTCCACATCCTAATATTTACAGGTATAGCTTTTATAAGCTCTTTGTTGATTTTGCCTTTTTTTGCCATATCAAGTAGGATCTCAACCGTGCTATTGTGGTCTAGAGAATGCGGTCTGTAGGGCCTTAGTTGTCTAAGTGCAGCGTATATGTCTGCTACAGCCATAATTTGAGCACCGGTTGTAAGTTTAGACTCGTTAAGTCCAAATGGATATCCAGAGCCGTCTAAGCACTCATGATGAGAGCTTGCTATGTGGATTATATCTTCGTCAAGCTCTAATTGTTTTAAAAACGAGTATGTAAGGTAAGTGTGTGATTTCATTTTTAGCCAATTATTTCCTTCAAGCTTTCCTGGGTATTCTAATATCTCATTGCTCACAAACAGCTTTCCTATATCATGCAAGAACCCAGCAGTTTCAATAGTCTTGCATTCGGCTTTGCTAAGGCCAAGCTGCATAGCAATAGCAAGCGCTGTATGCGCTACGTCTAAAGAGTGAGTTAGAGTAAACTTGCTCTTTTTGTCAACAAAGTTTTTGGCAACTGCTTTTGCAAAACTGTTTAGCGTATCTGGGTCAACAACCACAAACCTATCTTCAACACGGTCTTGAATGTATTTTTTTATTTCTTCAATATTAGAGTATATTATTATAAAAGCATCGGTTTTTATGATGTCCATAAAGACATCAAGTAT
>JAVRLY010000094.1:0-4516 GCA_031960885.1 Desulfurella sp.
ATTTAGAAATGCTGTAAATAGTTTTTCTGGAAAATTATTTACATTAAATGGTTTGTTTAAAATAAACAATGAAGGCGCTCAAATTGGGGAGTTTTTGCCAGTTGGACAATTTCAACCGACAAAAACAGGTTTGGCGTTGCATGTAGTGTATCCAACTAATATTGCAACAGCAAAACCTATATATCCAGCGCCTTAAAAGGATCAATATGGAGTTGTTTTTCTACGCTTTAATAAGCGGCATATTATTTGGGATGTTTTTTGCCCTTATTGGGATAGGATTAAATCTGATTTTCGGCGTCATGCGCATGGTTAATTTGGCACATGGCGATTTTGTAATGCTAGGCGCTTTTGGCGCCTGGCTAATTTTTAGCAAATTAAATATAAATCCACTATGGTCGATACCCATTGAAATATTGGTTTTTATGATTTTAGGTTTTTTAATATACTATGCGTTTGTTCCAAGACTTTCTAAATCAAAAGATCCAGAAATGTTGTCATTTATACTATTTTTTGGTGTTTCACAGGTTATTGAAGCACTTGCTATTTTTGCATTTGGCAATAATCAAAAATCAATACCTTTTTCTACTTTAGGTCAAGGCAGCGTTTCTATATTATCGCAATCTATACCGCTTGCCTGGTTGATAAGCTCTATTATCAGTTTTATTATGATTGGTCTAGTGTATTATTACTTGTATCACACAAGAATGGGCTATGCTACAAGGGCAATTATGTCAAGCTCAGACGAAGCATCAAGCGTGGGTATAAATGTATCCAAAATATCTGCTATTGCAATGGGTATAGGTTTGAGTTTAGCAGCAGTTGCTGGCGTTTTAGCACCATTTATGATTGGTGCTATTGACCCATCTATTGGCGCATCAATTACAACTACTTCTTTTGCCATTGTGGTAATTGGCTCTTTGGGAAACCCCATTGGCACAATACTAGGTGGTATCATCTATGGCATAGCTATGATGTTTATGCAAACATACCTAGCTTCATGGACAAATTTAGTGCCGTATGTTATCTTAATTTTGATTCTTCTTGTAAAACCTAGTGGACTTTTAGGGAAAAAGGTGAGAAATGCATAAAAAAAACATTAGACTTATTACAGGGATATTGCTAATTGTAATTGTAACTGCATTGTTTATTATTTTGCCTAATATCTACAACAATAATTTCTTGCTATTTAATATAATGCTCTATATTGCTCTATCTGAAGGCTTAAATCTAATTTATGGCTTTACGGGATATTTGCCTTTTGGATATGTTGGCTTTTTCGGCATTGGCGCATACAGCGCATCACTTTTAATATTGCTTTTACATGTAACTGTTATACCTGCTATTGTGCTTGGTGGTTTGGCAGCGTGCCTTGTAGGTATAATCTTAACACCACTTTTGAGGCTATCTGGCGCTTATTTTGCTATTGCAAATCTGGCTGCTTCTCAAGCAATTTATTATTTAATTTCAAACCCTCATTTAGAGAATATAACGCAAGGCCCATACGGTATAATGTTGTCAAGCGTTTATGATGCAAAAGCAAGCTACAATGCGATGATTTTTGTAATGTTTTTAGCATTTATGCTTGTTTTATTTTTTAGGCAATCAAGATTTGGTCTATCGCTTTTGGCTATAAAAGAAGATAGCATAACAGCTCATACAGCAGGCGTTAATGTGGTTTTAGCACGCACTATCGCTTGGCTTTTAAGTGCATTCATTGCAGGTTTGTGCGGTGGCGTTTTTGCATGGTATACGTCTGTATTTTATCCAGAAACGGTATTTAGTTTAAATATAAGCATATTTGCTATTGTATTTACACTTTTTGGCGGAGTTGCTACGCTGCTTGGGCCTTTGATTGGTACCGTTATAATGTATGGCATGTATAATTTTATAGGCATATCTGTACCGCAGTACTTTGAATTAATTTACGGGTTTTTAATCATTATACTTGTTTTGTTTTTGCCAAATGGCGTGATTTCATTATTTAAGAAGGTAAAAAATTATGTCCCTTAAGGAAATATTGAAAATAGAAAATATAGAAAAGCACTTTGGAGGACTTAAAGCACTAAATAAAGTTAGCTTGAATGTTTATGAAAATGAGATATTGGGTCTTGTTGGACCAAACGGCTCTGGCAAGACTACATTGATAAATGTGATATCTGGTATATATAAACCAGACGGTGGCAAAATTTACTTTTTTGGCAAACGCATTGACGGCATTGCTCCTTACAAACTAGCGCATCTTGGCATCAACAGAACATTTCAGATACCAAAACCATTTCATGGCTTAACTGTAAGAGAAAATGTCGAAGTGGCAGCATTGTATTCTGGAAAACAATGTTTAAAAGCATTTTTTAGGCGTGTAAAAAATTTCAGATTTTTGGATAGAGGCTATTGCAACATCGAAGATGACGTCAAAACAGCGCTTTCCATAGTAGGTCTGGAAAAATTTCAAGATAAAGAAGCATCGCAACTTAATTCTTCTCAGCAAAAATTGCTTGGCCTTGCGCGCGCGCTTGCAACAAAACCAAAATTATTACTTGTTGATGAAATTGCAGCGGGTCTGTCTCAAGAAGAAGCGGAAAAAATTGCAAATATTTTGGTATCATTGGCAAAAAACTCAATTTCAATTATTGTTGTTGAGCATTTAATGCACTTTATTCGAAAAATTACTTCTAGGGTAGTCGTAATGGATTCTGGTTCGCCGATTTTTGAAGGAACAATTGATCAAGCGGCTAATGATAAAAAAGTAGTTGAAGTATTTTTGGGGGGATAGTGAGCGAGTTGTTAAAAGTTGAGTCGCTAGAGTCTGGGTATAAAATATTAAAAGTTTTATGGGGTATAGATTTACATGTTGGACAAAAAGAAAGGGTTATTTTGCTTGGCGTTAATGGCGCCGGTAAAACCACACTTTTAAAGGCACTTATGGGTCTTTTAAAGATATTTAGCGGTAAAGTATATTTTGAAGATAAAGACATAACAAGTCTTAGAACCGATAAAATAGTAAAATTAGGCATTGCCTACATGTCAGAAATAGGCATTTTCCCAAATCTCACAGTTGATGAAAACCTTGAATTAGGCGCTTTTTTTCTAGATAGCAAACTTACAAAAGTTAGAAAGCAGCAAATGTATGATTACTTTCAAGACTTAAACACACACAAAAAAGCATTGGCTGGCAGCTTAAGCGGCGGCCAAAGAAAAATGCTTGGCATTGCAAAACTTTTAATGTCTAACCCAAAACTTGTAATTTTGGATGAACCATCAAATGGCCTTTCGCCTAAATTTGTTAAATTGATAATCAATATTTTAGATGATTTGCAAAATAAAGAACAGTTTTCTATCCTTATTGCTGAACAAAACATAGCTTTTTTGGATTTTGCCCAAAGGGGGTACGTAATAGACAACGGCAAGGTTGTGGCATCTGGCACATTAAAAGAATTAAAATCAAATGACATTGTGAGAAAAGCTTACTTTGGGATCGAAGAATAAGCCTTATATTCGTTTCAAAATTAGCTTGACTTTTTAGCTCAAAATATGTATTAATTATACGGTTGATTAATTCAGATAAGTAAGGAGAAATTTATGTGGAAGCGTTTTTTGATGGCTTTTATAGTGCTTTTAATTATATTTGGCTCAATATTTGGCTATAAAGCTTATGTGGCTTCTAAAATGAAGCAAGCACAATCAATGCAAGGGCCACCTAAGGTATATGTAAGCGTTGCATACGCGAAACTTCAAGATTGGCAACCTTATTTAGAATCCATTGGCAATGTCGTATCAATAAATTCTGTTAACGCCACAACACAAGTAAGTGGCCAAATTGAAAAAATCTACTTTGATTCTGGCGAGACTGTTAAAAAAGGCCAATTAATTGCAAAATTAGATGATTCAACACAAAAAGCCCAGCTTGAACAATACAAAGCTCAATTAATCTTAGATGAATTTAACTATAACCAATATAAACAGCTTTACGAAAAAAATGCCGCTTCTAAAGCTTCATACATTCAAGCATTATCGGCTTTGAAGCAAACGCAAGCGCTAATTGCACAAACCCAATCCATAATAGACAAAATGAGCATAAAAGCGCCATTTTCTGGCATTTTAGGTTTAAGGTATGTAAGCCCAGGCCAATATGTAAACCCAGGCCAATCAATTGTATCGCTATACACAATAGAGCCTATCTATGTTGATTTTACTATACCCCAAAATGATTTAGAAAAGATAAGAGTTGGCCAAGAGATAGATGTTCGCACAGACGCAAACTCACATAAAGTTTTAAAAGGCACTATAAAAACAATCAGCGTATCGATTAACAATGTTTCAAGGAACGCTACAGTTAGGGCAATAGTTGAAAACAAAGAGCGTTTGCTAAAACCCGGTATGTTTGTAACAGTAAATATCGTACTGCCAAAAATACACAATGTGGTAGTTGTACCCTCTCTTGCTATCACATACAACCCATATGGCGATTATGTTTATGTTTTAACAAAAAAAGACAATGAGTATATTGCAAATACTG
>JAVRLY010000095.1:0-4470 GCA_031960885.1 Desulfurella sp.
CTATTGAACGTCCTCGTGATTTTTTACGTGATGGGGTAAAAAAAGAAACTTATACAAAAGCACAGTTGTTAGAGTACATCAAAGATTTATCAAACGCTTTTGATAAAAAGTAAATAGAGTCATTTCAAGTGGTATAATATAAGAAAAAATAAGGAGGCGTGATTATGGACAAGAAAATGGATGTAGTGGAGAATCACTTTGTAAAGGCTCTTAACAAGGTACTATATGTTAGAACGAGGGTAGGCAATCTGATGTATTATGAAAAGATAAAAACAAAAGAGGTTCTGGATATCGAGAAAAAATTAGATGAATCAGTGATTGAAATATTAGATGCTATTTCTGTTTTAAAGAATGAAGCAGATCAAAAGAGTGATCAATATGTCAGCAATCACAATTAAATCAAACAAACAGGATACAGACATAAATTCAATTATGAAAGAATTAAACATTTCAAGTGTTACAATTGCTTTAGACGAAAAAGTAAAATCTAAACTTGTACAATATGCAGAAAGCAATAATATGACTGTTGAAGCAGCAATCGAATTGTTGACTAAAGATTCGTTAATGAAGGATATTGAGGAGTCCACTTTATGAATTTCACGCCTTATTCTTTTGCTGTTTATAATATTTGGCATACATTGCTAATTATTTTTTTAACTGCTTTTTTAGGAGCAATTGCTGTGTTTGTACCCGTGAGTCTGCTTTCTTTCATGCAATTTTTAGCCTTTACCGCTTTAATCTTGCTTGTGGTTTCAGTAGTGGATTCGGTGGCATATATACCTTTTGCTCAAACAAAAGTAGAATTTGCCAGTGCGCTAACACTTGTTCTAACCTTGATATTGATTAGGCAAGTTCAGGTTGAAAGTTTATATCTTCCGAATATAATTCTTTTATCGTTGCTTTCGGCATGGTGGGGAAGTATTATTCTACATACGATATTAAGCGAATCAAAATTACGATCATATTTTGGAGACGGCGAACGTGGCATGGGGTTGCTTTACCGAATCACAATTCCAGTTATTCTTATCAGCGCATGGCAAATATACACGATGGATCTTTTTGCATTCTTTTTGGTTTTGATCTTTGCTGGAATAGTTGAAACTGTGATTTTGATTTTGCAATGGTTAGATGAGGAGAAATATATATCTTTCCATTTTTCTTATCAAGAATCGATAGGACATCGAAGACAAACAGGTACGCTTTCAAATCCCATGCAGGTTTCTAACTTTCTTGTTTCTCTTTTACCTCTTACTCTGTTTTTTTACAATCGTGATTTTGTTTTATTTGTAGTGTTTTATCTTATTCTGGCCTTTGGGCTCGGATTAAGTTTTGGGCGTGGATCATTTTTAGCAGCAGTTGGAATATTGCCATTCGAGATTGTATATATAGCAATTACTCCAGCACCTTTATATATGCCTATTATTGCGATACTTGTATTTTTTCTTTCTTTGATTATTTATGCTTTCACATTGCAGGGGAGAAATACATTTAAAAGGTTTCAAGGGCTTTTCAAGTTGATTCAAACACAAGATACAAATATTATTAAAACTTCAGCATTGAATCGAGCCTATTTGTATCAGGCAGCCAAGCCCGCATTTGAAGAGAGACCATTCTTAGGATGGGGTATATCAAACGTAGCAAGAGCATTAAGAAATAAAATCACAGAGGCGGGAAACGAATATTTTAAGGATTTTGTAGTAGATTATACGCATAACTATTATTTAGACTTGTTGGTTGAAGGTGGCATTACTCATTTAATTATTTACATGTTTTTGTTAATTACTGCAATGTATTTTTCAATTGTTAACGGTGCTTTTTATGTATTTATAGCGTTATTGGCTTATTCGATCGATATATTTTTTTCATTTCCGCTTCAAGCAAATTACTTGCTTTCTATGCTTTTAATTAGTGTCCCAGCAGTAACTGTAACAGTTTTTAATCCCGCACTTGCGTATTTCTTTATTCCTTTAATCGTTTTATATGCCATTTCTTTGTATTTTTCAGATAAGAATAACGTTTCGATGAGATATACAACATTGGCTTTGCGTAGTACTACCTTAAGCGAGCAAATGAAAAATATAATGTTTGCGATTCAAAACATGCCATTCGAAGACAGATATTATCGAATTGCTTCAAGTATAATGCAAAACGCATTATCATCAAAGGGACAAATAATAAATACAGCAGATTTAGCAGATTTTACTTTGTGGTTTGAAAGCACGAGAACATGGATTGAGAAAAACAGTGAAAGTCCAGACATTCCTTACAGCACTTTTGCTCTCTTTAATGCTTTGATGTATGAACAATCAAAAGATCCGAGATTATATATCGTTGCCATAGCGTATACTAACAAGGCATTAGAGTTTAATAAATTTAATTCAACGGCTTTATTAGTGCAGGAAAACATTTCTATAAAACAATAAAAGGAGGTACTAAAATGGAGGGCTTCTCAAAAGAGATCAAAGGTTTGACTAAAACTGATTTAACGGCAATTATGAGGGGATTTATTCGGGACTCGCAAGTAGATCAGCTCTTTGAAGAATTTGGCCTTGTAGGATGGTATGGTAAGCGTAAAATACACTTTATTCCATTCGAATCATTACCAGCAGTAAGAGAAAAACTGGTAAAAATGAATATAAGCAAATGGTGGGATGTGGATCGTGAAAAGTTGTTGACTGACAAATTAAGACAATACAAAGTTTCGGATATGGATACAAAAATTTAAAAAAGGAGATCGCCATGAAAAGCAAAGAAGTTGTGGAAACATTAGAACGTGTTTTAACATACCTTTCAAATCCAATTTTTGCCACAGAATTGCATTCGGAAGATTTTCGACGATTTATGGAAGACAAAGACAAGATACAAGCATTAAAAGATGGATTTGAAGATGAACAATTCTTATTTTTGGGAAAATACGATTATGACAAAGAAGACGAAGCCCCAGACTGGAAATTAAATTATAAACGTTCAAATTCAAACAATTTTACACTTTGGGATGACACAAGTAATATTAAAAGTGGGGATTTGAAGTGGTTAAGGAAATTTTAATAGTTTTTTCTTTATATATTGCCATAAACGGCATTCATTCTCACACATTGAGTTCTGGTTTGATCATTGCGGGGGTTACCTCAAATGCAGTGGCTGTGGGGGTAAATGGTTTTGAAATGCCGTCTATTTTTTATGATGGCCAATGGGACTACAAGCAATTAAATTCAAATACTAATTTACCTTTTTTGTGCGATGAATATTATTTTGGAATAGATTATCGACCGATAGTAGTATTTTCTCTTGGGGATGTGCTTATATTAGGTGGGCTTTTTGAGAGGTGGCTGGGAAATTGAAAAAGGAGGAAAAGCAAATGAAAGATAAAAAGTATAGGAAATTGTCGGAAGTAGAAAACTGGAAGGATTATTTAATGGGAGATCACGAAAATTTAGACACCGAAGTAATTTGTATTCATTGTGGAAATGTTTTTAAACTCGGAGAAGCATTGATTGATCCTTCAGATAACTTAGTTGTGTGCAAATATGCTCCAGAATGTGATGGCAGTTTAGTTGATTTTTGGAGTATTAAAGAACACGCAGTAGAACATGGCATTTCATACGAAAAAGCATTGAATGGACTAAGAGATTATTTTGGGACTGCCCTTAATTATGATCCTGAAGATAGTGAAAAAAGCGATTTAGTTACTTCCAGAATTAAAGATGCAGGACAATTATTTTGGCTATTGTGGGGATTATTAGAAGGCGATAATGAAGTGATTGAAATTATAAAAGACACTGAAGGATTTGAAGAAGATGATGATGACAACGCAGACGAAGAAGAATTAGAGGAAGAAGACAAGAAAATTAAAAACAATGACAACGTTATAAATATTGCAGTTGATTCTAAATGTTATTGGTACTTAGTGTCGTCAAGCAATATCGTTTCAAAAGGTACAAAGCCAAAAGAAGTTGTAATAAAAGATGTTTTGTCAGATATGATAAGATATGCACAAATGAACAATTTAAAATATGACTCCGAAGAGTCAAAAAAAGAACTTGTAAGACAATATATAAAATCATTAGAAGGAAACTGTGTTAAGCGTATGAAGGTTAAAAGGGATTAGGAGGAGATCAGTATGAAAGAAGCAGTAGACAGCAAATACTTAATATTTAAAGGTTATTCAATTGAGAGTTTTGAGTACAAATTTGAGAAAATCACAGAACAGAAAGAATTCAAATATAAAGTATTGTATGATTATGTTCCACGTGTATTAACTGGAGAAGTAAATTCTGGGAGTTTAGAATACACGCTTAAGATTATGGCTCATTCCGAATACAAAGACTTCTTAATGGTCTCTCTATTATTGGATGGCTTTTTTGCTACAAAAGAAAAGTTAGATAACAAAGAATTTGTTGAACGATTGATCGACGTAGGGCTTCCAAATATGTTCCAAATAGCAAGAGCAATAATTGCATCTTTTACAAG
>JAVRLY010000096.1:0-4364 GCA_031960885.1 Desulfurella sp.
TAATCTATCTGGTGCATATCCGCCTGGAACAAATACGCAATCATAATCTTTTGAATCAACTGCGTCTATTGAATAATTAGACTTTAAAAATAAACCATTTTTACTTTTAAATTCTCCTACAATTGGGGAAATAATGTCTACATCAAAACCCTCTTCTTTAAATCTAAACAGAGGGTATATAAATTCCATTTCATCTACAAAATTTTCTAATAAAATTGCTATCCTCATTACAAATCTCCTACATCTTAATTATTGTTCGATTATTTTTATTATTTTTATTATTTTCATATACATTTTAGTTTTCATGTTACTTTTATATCTCGTTTTCAAATCTATATCTAGCCTCATTTTTCAAATTTTCAATATCAACATTTTCAAATTCAGGTAATTTTTTTAATACATTAACTACATGGTCTATTGCGCTAACAGCTGCCGATTGATTTAAAAATGCCAAACGCATGCGGCGTGACAGTATATCTACAATTGTTTGTGCCATCTCATTTCTTACAGCCCATACTATTTCTGCTTCTATGTAAGGATAACCGTCAATTATATTTTCCGCATAGCCTTCTTCTTTGGCTATTTTTGCAACTTCGAAAGCTTGATCACCATATGTATGAATCAAATGTTTTGAGAGAGACTTTTCTAAATTGTATGTGTTTTGTAGCTCTTCTATAATTTCAAATTTATAGTCTTTCGCCCCAATTAATTTTATTGTTTTTGTAATACATTTTGACTTAGGTATCAAAGAAAAAAATTTAACCATTTCATCAACTACATCTTCTGCCATTTTTCTGTAGCTAGTCCATTTTCCTCCTGCTATAACTACTAATCCAGAAGGTGTTATTTTAATTACATGTTCTCTAGGTATATTAGCTGTACTATCAAAAAAATCTTCTTTAGCAAGAGGTCTTATACCGGCCCATTTCGATTTAATTTCTAGATTGGTAGGCGTTTTTCTATAATATCTATTCATGTGTTCCAATAAATAATCTACATCTTTTTCTGGAACTTTTGGGTGAAATTCTGGCGTAGTTTTTACATCCGTTGTGCCGAGTATAACATGTTCTTGCCACGGTAAAACAAATAATAATCTTCCATCTTCAGTTTTTGGTATTAGTAAACCCATATTTGGAGGAGCATATATAGGTTCTAAAACTAAATGAGTACCAAGGGCGGGTTCTATCATGCTACCTGTATTAGGATCGTCCATCTTTAATATACTGTCAGTAAAAGGACCAGTAGCACTTACAACTACTTCAGACTCAATAATCCATTCTTCTTTATTAATAACATCTTGCACTTTAACGCCTATTATTCTACCTCTTCTTTTAACCAGTTCTTTGGCCTCTATATAATTAGATGCTCCAGCACCGTTTTCTATTGCAGTTAAAATAGCCATTAAATTCATTCTTGCATCATCAAATATACCGTCGCAATAACTCACTCCACCTTTTAAGTTATGTTCTTTTAATAATGGAAAGTATTTAATGACTTCGAATTTACTTAACAACTTTGTAGGCAATAAGCGCCTTTTGCCAGCCATCCAGTCGTATATTTTTAAACCACTAAAATAATAAAGCTTTTCAAGTTCTGAGTATACAGGTACCACAATAGGCAAAACAGATGATAAATACGGAGCCTGACTTATCATTATGCCTCTTTCATGAAGAGCTTCATAAACAAAAGAAAATTGAGATTTATCTAAATGTTTAAAAGCAGCTTCTAGGTATCTTACGCCACCATGTATTAATTTTGTAGATCTTGATGAAGTCTCGCTTGAAAAATCTTCCCTTTCAATTAAAGCTACTTTTAAACCTCTAGTTGCGGCATCGAGTGCGATACCCGCACCCGATGCTCCTCCACCTATAACCGTAATATCAAACTTTTCTTTTTTTAGTTTATCTATTTGAGTATTTCTTAACATATTTACTCCATGTTATTCTGATACAATCCAATTACGAGAGCGTTCAACCGCTCTTTTCCATTCAGAATATAGCTTTTCCCTCTCGCCCCTTTTCATTTTGGGATGATATTCGGCATCTAACTCCCATTTGGCTTCTATGGTATTGATGTCAACAACACCAGCACCTATGCCGGCTAAATAAGCTGCTCCCAAAGCTGTTGTTTCACTAACTTTCGGTCTTAAAACAGGTACATTTAAAATATCTGATTGAAATTGCATTAGTATATTATTAACACTTGCACCACCATCAACTCTCAATTCTTTTAGTGGTATATTGGTGGCTTTTACCATAGCTTCTATAGCATCTCTTGTGCTGTACGCCATAGCTTCAAGCGTAGCACGAGCTAAATGAGCTTTAGTGGTTCCTCTTGTAATACCCACAATTGTTCCCCTAGCGTAGGGGTCCCAAAATGGTGCACCCAATCCAACTAAAGCCGGAACAAAATAGACGCCTCCGTTGTCAGTAACTTTCTTTGCAAGATTTTCAATATCTGGTGAATCATCAATAATTTTTAAACCATCTCTTAACCACTGAACTGCTGCTCCGGCAACAAATATGGAACCCTCCAATGCATAATTTGGCTTGTTATTTTCTATTTGCCAAGCAAGTGTTGTTAAAACCCCATCTCCTAAAATAGGTTTTTCGCCGGTATTTAAAACAACAAATGCACCAGTTCCATATGTATTCTTTGCCATACCAGATTTAAAACATGCTTGTCCAAAAAGAGCTGCTTGCTGATCTCCAGCTACTCCTGTTATTGGTATAGAAACACCAAAAAATGATGGGTCTGTTTCTCCAAACACAGAAGCAGATGGTCTCACAATAGGTAATACACTTTTTGGAACTTCTAATATATCGCAAAGTTCATCATCCCAAGATAGTGTATTGATATTAAATAACAAAGTTCTACTAGCGTTTGATACATCGGTTACGTGAGATTTTCCCCCAGTTAGCTTGTATATTAGCCAACTATCCACAGTACCAAAAGCTATATCGCCATTGTGAGCTTTTTCTTTCAACCCATCTGTATTTTTAAATAACCACGTCAACTTAGTACCCGAAAAGTATGGGTCTAAGACTAAACCGGTTTTTTCTCTTATTTTAGGTTCATTATTTTGTGATTTTAATATGTCGCATATTTCTGCAGTCCTTCTGTCTTGCCAAACGATAGCTCTACGTATAGGCTTTGATGTTTTTCTATCCCACACAATTGTTGTTTCACGCTGATTTGTTATACCTATTGCAGCAATTTCCTCTGGATTTATATTTGCTTTTTTAATAGCATTTCTGGCAGTTTCTAATTGGGATTCAAAAATTTCTTCAGCTTCATGCTCTAC
The DNA here is from genome assembly GCA_031960885.1 of Desulfurella sp. Lineage (GTDB taxonomy): Bacteria > Campylobacterota_A > Desulfurellia > Desulfurellales > Desulfurellaceae > Desulfurella. Next base: position 3,305 of record JAVRLY010000096.1, read on the forward strand.
CCAGCCAGGTTGTGGAAAATATTGAGTAAATTCTTTCTGATCTACAGCTACAATATTACCCCATAGCGTGAAAATTATTGTTCTACTCGAAGTTGTGCCCTGATCAAGTGCCATTATGTATTTTTTATTCATTTCATTCCTCCTACTAAAATTTAATTTTAAAGATTTTCTAAATTATCGCCCAATTTTGATTTATCTAAAACTGGTTGCCTTGCTTCAAGCGTATCACCTATAAACCACTTATATACAAATACCGCTAATGGTCCGCCAATTAATGGTCCAATAATAGGAACCCAAAAATACCCATGCGGGCCAGGAAAAGCGTTAGTTCCCCAACCAGCGAGCCAACAAAACAATCTAGGGCCAAAGTCACGAGCAGGATTTATTGCATACCCAGCATTCACTCCATAAGACATACCTATTGCTGCTACAGCCATGCCTATTATAAAAGGTCCAAGATTAGCCCTTACAGCCAAATTTCTTGCATCAATAACAGCTAAAACAAAAAGCAATAAAAAGAAAGTGCCTATAATTTGGTCAATAAATGGTCCAATCATATTTGAACCAAAGTACTGTGCAGGAAGAGTGGCGAAAATACTAAAAGTAGTAGCACCACCGGGCGCGGCGTATGAAGCTACCTTATGAGCTGCGTTCCAAGCATCAATAGCTTTGTAGTAGTCCAAATATACTATTGCAGCTCCTGCAAATGCTCCAGCAGTTTCTGCAATCCAATAAGGTATAACCTTCTTCCAAGGAAAATCACCTTTTACAGCAAATGCTAAAGTTACTGCAGGATTTAAATGAGCTCCTGTTACGCCCCCTGCAACATATATGCCAAAAACAACCGCCATAGCCCAACCCCAGGTTATTAGCAACCAACCACCAGCTCCCTGAAATATAACCAATGTTCTGCCTGATTCAGTTAGGCCTACTACGGCAACTGCTACAACACCAGCTCCAAATGCCAACAAAACCATTGTTCCAAGAAACTCTGCGAGCATTTCAGCCCATATACTTTTCGCTCGCCAACCAGATTTAACACCAGCCTGAGACATAAAAC
>JAVRLY010000097.1:0-4357 GCA_031960885.1 Desulfurella sp.
AATATTTAGCACAAATTTATTAAAATACTCAATTTCATAATCAACGTAATACTCAAGAGACAGCAAAACATTTGTGCCGCAGATCTCATAAATATGATTTGGCGCTTCCATGAAAAACTTTATTAGTCTTTTGTGTTTTAGCAATTGTTCCTCTACGTCATCGTCTTCAAAACGATAAATGCTTTTCAAATAGTTCATATTTTCTTGAAGTTGATCTTCCATTTGTTCTCCTCCCTTTTGATCGCTTTTTAAATACCCCCAAAAACGCTCCTATAAGCACGTGGTAGGGGATTGAATCCTTCCTACGATAATTTATACATGCTCTCCTCAAAAGACCCCTCTAAACTCAAATTTCGATTTCAAAATTTAGAAAAACATTGAAATTAAAAAGAAAAAAGAGATAACCAAAATCCCTATATTCAGAAAAGTCATACCAATATTAGAAAAAACCATTAAAAACCTCCTTCTTAAATCTTCAATTGTAACTTTGTAACCGAGTGTACCCTTTTTTGTAACCGCTGTAACCCTTATAATATATATATATTTTATATATTTTTATATATAGTTACAAAGTTACACATAATTTTATTTTTCCACACATGCATCTATAAGAAAATAGTTTTTGGTGTAACTTTGTAACCAGATCACGCAATCCCCTACCGTATCTGAAAGAACTGCGGTTACAAAAGTGGTTACAGCGGTTACAAAGTTACATTTTTGCGGTGAGGTTAACTCTCGAAGCCCAACACTTCCCACGGGATAAGTACGCATCTTGTACTCCTTCCGTTCATTTTAATAACAACGCTTTTCAACGCACCTGGTACCCTTTCGAGTACGGCCGAAATGTCCATATCTTTATAACGTGTGTCTTTAAGCAATTGACGGACAACCACTTCGGGCTTAATAGCCAAGAACTTCATTTTGTCGTGTGTTATAGGCTTCAAACCGAAGGCTTCCAGATCATTTTCCTTTACCAATGCCTCAGAAATGTTTCCCTCAAATTCGGCATATTTTATTTTGCTTTCGAGAATGGTGTCCAGAATTGTTTGTTCGTCTTCTGCAAAGGTTATTTCGTTGATATAACTTGGCATTCCACCCTCAAAGCCTGCAATATCTACAAGGGCTGAAGCATAAGCGTAATTGTCAATAAGTCTTCCGTCTTGGACGGTATAAAGATTTTTATCTTTTCTATATTGTGAGGCCGTTGTTTCGATCTCATTCCAAAGGGGCATTACACTGCTTATAATGAGATGCCTTAATTGAGAAATCTCCTCAACGGTAGGAAAGTGTAGGGTACTATTTGTATATTTTCCCATTTCAAAAAGTGCGAGCCGCGAAAACACTGCGGCATCCGCAACTGGGGCATAAATCGAAGCAAGCCAAAACATTTGCTTTATTCTGTATTTTGCTGAGTTTCTTCCAATAGTTCCTCTTGTTATAGTTCCACCCTCTTCACCGGTCGTATTTTTCAACAACGTTAAAATGTCAATAATATGCCTATCATTCTCAAACTCATCAAGGATCGGAATCTTTGCCGTGTTTCCAACTGATTGGCCGATGGCATAAGCCGTTGTTTTATCAAGTCGAACAACTAATGAACCCCACAGAGTCTGTAAGAGATCCAAAAGTGTAGTTTTGCCAACCCCACGCTTACCGAGAATGTATACAATAGGGCGCCATTTCATAAGAGTTGAAAAAGGTGCAAGCATAATAAAGGCCGTAATATATTTTACCATATTTTGATCCAAAAAGTGCCACTGATTTAATATTTCAAAAAGCTGTTGAAATACCTTGTGAAGATCGATTTTAGAGTCAGCCTTTGAAGAAGTTAAAAGAAGTTTGTTGTCGAGCCAACGGGTATTAGAAAGAGTTATGATTTTATTGTTTATTATGGGAATTGTTTGGTTTACAAATTTTTCGCCGTTCCACAAAAGAATTTGATCCCCGTTAACAAGGTATATTTTATTGTCTTCTTGCCATATTCCTATGCTCATTTCATTGTCTGGATACAATATACCATGAGAGTGTGCAACTGTAATTATTTGACTTTTAGCACTTCCAAAATCTTCTTTTGAGTATTGCTTGCCGGTTAACAAGTGCCATCTCACAGAAGTTAAATCTTTATCTTTTATCATAGAAAGTGTGCCTCTCGTCCAAGTTATAACAATACCATCTGGAGTATAACCCAAAATATAAGTATTGTCAAGATCTGGTGGCACGGTAACACTCCCATTTTGTTCTAAGAAATTAACAAAATTTTCGCCGAAAACCCCGTTAGAATTATTCATATCAACACCATCCCTCAAAGCTTTTCAAACATCTTTAAATTTACTAAATCGGTAAAATCTCCTCCCTTTGGAAGGTCATATTTACTCCAGTCGAATTTTTTTACCACCGGCAACGGCAAGAAATGTCTGTATTGGTCAAACATTTGAATGATCTGATCCATTGTGTCGTCAGCGTCGTTATCTAAGAAAAGAATAATTTTTGGTATTCCCCAAAACAAAGGGACAAAAGCGGGCTTAAACGTTGACTTGCCAGGAATTGCAATTGAAATTTTCTCCATGCCATGTTCAACAGCCATAATAAGATCTTTTTCTCCTTCAAATACAACTAAAGGCTTTTGGTGTCTTCTCGCAACCGAAAGGGCCATTTGGTTATAAATCAAAGTGGGGACTTGCGGGTAAATGCCGTAGGAGTCTTTTTTGCCCTCTTTTGCTTGGTGCGGGTATATTTTTTTGATTGCAACGATCTCAATTTGTTTCATGTCTTCCCCAAAAACCCAAAAATATGGAAGAGAATAAAAGAAACCCCTTGAATCCTCACCAGCACCCACTCCCATTTTTGCAATAGTGTCAATGCTAATGCCACGTTTAAGCCAGTACTCGTGCCTTTCGTTTTGTTTTATGGGGGCATATCCGCTTAAGAGCCATTCTATGGACTTTATGCCGTGAAGATTGGTAAAATATTGTTCTGCCAGATCGTTTAATTCGTCATAATCTGCCTTTGCTGGTTCAAAAATTTCAAACGGCTCACTGTTGGCTCCTTTGTTTTTTTGTTGCGAGGGCTCGTCTTCTATGTATTCTTCCAGATTTAACTGTTTAAGCAGACTATTCAAATGCCCGTGAATGGTGGGATCTGCCATGTCTTTGTAGTATTCATTGTCAAAATAATAAATGAACGACGGATTACCTTCATTTCTAAAAGGTGAAAGCGATAAAATATACTTGTTCCCGTGTAACTTCGCTTTTTGCAAATGTGCTAATAAAAGATCTTTCTGCTTTTCAATGTCCATTTTCACACCCCTTTTTAATTATTGAATCCCCTATCCCCATACGTGTTATAAATATTGCTTTATTTTTGCTTATTATCATTCATTTGCGGTTATATGATATCACACTTTCTGACTGATTGTTTTCGTTACAAAACACTTCATAATCTTCATCTTCTGGAACGGTTTTTATCAGTTTGACTGACGAATTCTGAAGTTCTTTAAGCGTTGCTTTGATCTCACTAATCTCGTTTGTCAAGAGTTTAATTAAATCCTTATTTATCTCGTTCAAGGCTTTGTTTGTCTTTTTTAACTCGTTGATTTGCTTTTCTGCACTTGACTCTTTCATTCCTCATCATCTCTCTTTTCAACTTCAGTATCAATCCTTTCCTCAATACTTTCTAACTTCTCTTTTATTTCTATTAACCCGTCTATCATACCATTTACTTCTAAATTTAAAAGAAAAAGTTCATAATCTAAATCACAATACTCCACACGCAAGTATTTTATTTTACCCGATTCATCCGTTATATAATCTTCTGGCCTTTGTTCTTTCTCGTTTTTGTCTTCTTCTGTCATTATAACTCACCCTTATATACTTCTATCACAGTTGGTTTCCATTCGTCGATTTTATCATCAACGTTTCTTTCGCCTCGTCGCAATTCACACAACAAATCGTCAATATCTCCAGCATACTCGTGACTCGTTTTGTAGACAAGAATATCATATATGCTAAGTTCATAATGTTTAATGTAAAACTCAGTATTTCCGTTCTTTTGTACTATTTGCATTCTGCGAAGATTGATTAAAACGCTGTAATAATCCATATACCATCTACGGCTTTCGTTCTGATCGTTTTTAATAAGTTCGATAAACGCTTCTCCATATCCTTCCATGAACTCTTCTTTGCTTAGTTCTCTTGTGATTTTTTGCATTTCTTCTTCTGATTCTTCACTTTTATGTTTTTGTGAAGCATTGGCAACAGTTGCAAATAACGATCCTAATGTGGTTATCAATTCTGTTAATTCTGTTTCGTTGTCTTTTATCAATTCCGTCACTCTCTTCAACATTTCTTTAACTTCTTTT
>JAVRLY010000098.1:0-4114 GCA_031960885.1 Desulfurella sp.
TTAGAACAAAAAATTCAAACAACATTCCTATAAAATTAGGCAGCATTGCTACTATAGTTGAAAGTCCACCACCATTAATAAAGGATGCTAAAGTATCTGGTTATAAACACGCGCTTATTATGGATATGCTTTCCCAAAATAAAGCCAATGAAGTTGAAATATCAAAAAATCTTAACAATATTATTGATAAAATTAAGGCTGAATTGCCTTCTAATATCAATATCGTGAAAATTTATAATTTAAGCGATTTAATAACTAGCAACTTAAATGATGTGTGGATAGCGCTTATAATTGGAAGTATTATAGCTATAATTGTCGTATTATTGTTTATTGGAAGAATAGATGGCGCTATAAGCATATTTTTAGTTGTACCGCTTTCTTTATCTTTAACTTTTATTGCTTTATATATAATGGGTTTTGGGTTGAATATAATGACATTGGGTGGTATTTGCGCTTCAATTGGAGCAATGATAGATCACGCAATAGTTATTATTGAAAGAGGTTTGCAAAATGTAAGTGGCGATATTGAAAAAAGGATGTCAAGCGTTATTGAAAGGCTTAAGAGTATATTGCCGCCTATGAGTTTAGCCACAATCACATCAACCGTTGTATTTATACCACTCATCTTTCTGCCTGGCACATTAGGATTGTTATTCAAACATATTGCCGTCACTATAATAATAGCTCTTATATCGTCACAATTAATTGCTTTAACTTTCACACCTGTATTATCTATGATTCTTGTACACCGTAAAATAAAAAAAGCAAATAAACCAAAAAAGCAAAAATTTTATTTAATGTATAGTCGCATATTGATTTTTTTTATGAGAAAATCATGGTTATCTATCGCAATTATTTTTATAGCTGTTTTAATTAGTTACGCTGTCATTAAAAATCTTCCAACAGCGTTTTTACCTAAATGGGATGAAGGATTAATCTCTGTGCCATTTAGGACACCTGTTGGAAGTAGTATTGAAGATACAACCAAAATAGGCGAGTTATTAATGAATGAGGCTCGTAAAAACCCAAATGTTGATAAGGTTTCCTTAATGGTCGGAAGAGGTTTTGGAAACTCTTTTTCAACGCCAAATAAAGCTATACTCATGATTGTTTTAAAAAATAATAGAAAAGAAAGTACGCATAGGGTAATTTTAGAATTAGATAAAAAATTTAAAGCTATTGCTCCAAATCTCATATCATTAAATTCATCGCAGATTATTGTGAATAGGTTAGGCGACTTATCGGGTTCGCATGCACCTTTAGAGGTTTTTCTTTTTGGTAGCAACCCAGATAAATTATACGTAGAAGGGGAAAAACTTTATAAAATACTAGCAAAAAACAAAGATTTTGAATCTGTTACGTATAAATCTCCTTCAACTGGACCAGAAATAGAGTTTAACCCTTCTTATTTTGCCTTAATTAATAATATTAATGCTAAAAATCTTGCTAATACAATCAAGCTTTATTTTTGGGGTGAGAGGGCTGGTTATATATTAAAAGGCGAACAACTAATACCTTTGAGAGTAACAATTCAAAATAAACCGCAAACCATAAAAGAGCTTGAGGATTTAAATATAATAGATAATAATTTACCTATGAGCTTAAATATGCTATCAAATACGCATGTAAAAACAAATGTGCCTTATATTACGCACCAAAATTTGGTGCCTTACTCTTATATATGGCTGAAACCATACAACCATGTAGGCTTAACTAAAGCTGCAAGCGATATTAAAAATATTATAAGGCAAATGCATTTACCCCACGATATTAGCTATTCAGTAGGAGGATACTACAAACAGCAGACAAAAAGTTTTCATAATATGTATTTAATTTTAACAATTGCACTTTTTATTTTGCTAATAATGTTTGGTTTTCAATTTTCAAGCCAAAAATGTGCCGTATCTGCAATAATTGCAATGGGTTCTACAGCAAGCTTTTCCCTACTGGCTCTTTTTATAACAAAAGTGGCTATTGATAGTACGGCTTTTTTAGGAATTTTGCTTGTATTTGCAATTGTAACAAACAATATTATACTAATATTCTCACGATCGAAACAGTTAAGCAAATTTCATACTCTTAAAAGTGTAGCTCTTGCTGCAAGAAGCAGGCTAAGGCCAATTATCATGACTATGAGTGCTGATGTAATTGGGTTTTTACCGTTAGCTATAGGAGTTGGAAGAGGTACGGATTTACTGAATCCATTAGCCATTGCTACAATAGGAGGATTGATTTTCGGTGTTTTTGCCTCTCTTATTCTTGCACCATCTTTGTTTAGTTTGTTTAGTGTGATGAAATCAAATCTTTTACCTAAAATAAATTATCATTCTTAAATCATATTAGATCTATTGGCGGCTTTTAATTTTACACCCTGTATAACCCGATAAGCATTTAGGTTGTAACTATACTACCCCACTTGTCAAGACTATTTTTTTATTATCCACCAGATAGGTCCCAACATATTTACCAGGCTAAACCATAGAAAACACAAAATAACTAGAAGTAGATGTTCTAAATGGCGTTTGCAATTAATTTTGTCATATAATTGGTATTGTTTCAAAGCCATTTATGACTATCAATATGTGGATTTTGTTGTTTTTGCTAAATCCTATTAAAATAAGCTTTTTGCTTTTAGCTTGTGTATAATCTGTCCGATACCGATATATGTTTTTCATTAGCATACAAATACTATTAAAACAAACAAATCTTGCAATATAACAAGGGATTGATAATAGATTGATAATCTGATTGTAATTTTAATTATAGGCTAAAATTTTTATCTGTAATATATTAGTATATCCAAAATACTGGGAATACAGAAAGTAAAAAAATATGTTTGACAAGTAGGATATGTTATGATACTTGATAAATCATGAAAAATTTGTCGACTTCAAACTTAAGTAAAAATATAAACGAAAATTTTTTAACTGCTTTAAAAAATTTGTATGAACAAATAGAAAATTTCAATAAAAACTTGGGATTAAATACTAAATATATAGATATAGATATTTATGAAGAAGCTGTTGGGCAATATAAAGCTAAAGCATTGCATACTTATGATGGAGAAAATTTTTTATTCGAAATAAAACCAATAGGAGCATACATAATAGGTGCTGAAGGTAGAGCTGATTTTATTGGGACATTGGATAAAAAAGTTCTTATATATTTAGAAAAACAACATTATCTTGTAATTAAAACAGGTGAGAGAAATAAGGAAGTTTCTTCTAGTAACACAAAACTGTATGAAGGCTTTGAAAGCCCAGGTTGGTATATATCTTTAGAAAAGAAAAAAGTGGCTTTACTCAATAAGAAAAACTTCTGTTGGTTATTAGAGGATGTGAGTGACTATAAATGCCCTCAATGAAATAAGAAAAAAATACAACACTTTTAAACAAATTTTTAAAAATTTAAAAAAAAGTTCTAATGCTAATATAAGTAAAGAAGTTATTGAAACAGAAGACGTAATAGAAGACTTATTTATAGTGGAAATTTTTGGATTTTTAGAACGTTTTTTAAGAAATAATGTAGAAAATTGTATTAATCAAAATAAATGTTTCATATCCAATAACATAATAAAATCACATCTTGAATATATGAAAATTGATAATATCCTAGACAGTTTACCTTTAGAAAAGGAATCAATAGGGTATTTAAAACAGATAAAATCATATAGGGATTGGGTAGCTCACGGAAAAAATCAGAATAAGCCTCCTCATATCCAAAAAGTAGATTTTGATAAATACTTTACTCTTGTTGAAGATATAATACATATAGTTCTCTCAAAAAATCGTTAGTGTTTAATAAATTTTGTCAAATTAATAACAATATATGCATAATGTTAGGCCAGAGGGGGTAAAAATAAGCGATAAAGCATAATTTTGCTACTAATTTGTTCTAATTTGGCTCAATCAGGAATATCATTTATTTTAATGTAATGTATTGTTTAGTGGGTTTGTTATAAAAGCTCTGAGTTTTTTTGAATCTTGATTTGTTGTGTAAAATATTTGTTGCATAATATGATTATCAGCTGAATAATAATCTAGGTATTAAAATAATGTCAGGGAAATCAAAAAGACTGACTTAACCTTCTCTCAACAGATCATTTATTTCGTTT
>JAVRLY010000099.1:0-3945 GCA_031960885.1 Desulfurella sp.
AAAGCGACATTTATGCAATGAAAGAATTTATTGAAGAAACTATAGAAAACTTAGATGATGTTAGTATTGATACAATTATAGCAACAGGCGGCACACTAAACAATATTGCAAACATGTATTATTTATCTCAAAACAAAAAAACAATCTCATATGCAAAATATGTACCACGGATTTATGTAAAAAAACTCATCAATACATTGCGCAGAATGAGGATAGAAGATATAAAAAAAATAAAGGGTGTCGAAGAAAAACGTGCAGATATAATTTTGCCTGCTTGCATGGTAATAGAAGCAATATTATCGTTTTACGGCATAGATGGCTTTTACACATTTTTAGGTGGCCTTAGAACGGGTTTGCTTATTGACACATTAAATACACTAGGCTTGTCTTTTCCTTTTCAAACGCTTGATAGGGACTTAAAGTTTTCAAGGCTTATTGAGATTGGCAATAAATTTCATTTTGAAGAACAACACGCCCTATGTGTAAACAATCTATCAAAAAAACTGTTTGAACAGTTAAAAGAAACACTGAAACTCAAAGAAAAAGATTATGTATTACTTGAAGCGGCTGCTATTTTGCATGATATTGGCACATACATATCATTTTCAAAACACCATGCTCATTCTTACTATCTCATAACAAATGCTGACTTAACAGGATTTGATTTAAAACAAAAAGAAATGATTGCCGCTATTGCATACTTTCACAGAGGCAGTTTACCTAATAGATCCCACTCTTTTTACTGGTCTTTTTCAAAGAAAAAACGAAAAAAAATAAAAAAACTTGCTGCAATTTTGAGGGTGGCTGATGGCCTTGATAGAAGTCACAGAAGCTTTATTAAAGACATCAAAGTTGAGGTTGAAAAAAACCATATCAAGATCTTTGCCATATCAGATGATAAGTTTTTAGAAATCAAAGCAGCAAATGCAAAAAAGGATTTATTGGAAAAAGTTACAAAGAAAAAGGTATCCATTATATGAAAAACGGCTATTTTAGCGTTATAAATATTGGCTCAAGCGCAATACGTATGCAAATAAGCGAATTTAAAAATTCAACTGAAACTGTCTTAGAAACCATTATTACACCGCTTGCATTAGGTATAGATACATTTGAAAAAGGCTATATTAGTTTAGAAAAAGCAAAAGAAACAGCCCAGATATTGTCAAAATACGCTTTAAAATTGGATGAATATAAAATCTGGAACAATTATAAAGCCATTTGTACAAGCGCAATAAGAGATGCTCAAAATAAATATTTTTTCCTTAACTATATTACAACAAAAACACACTTAGATATTGAAATTATTGACGAAACCCATGAAATGTACGTAAAATATTTAGGTTTAAAAAATAGTATAAAAAATTTTGACAAATTTTCCAAAGAAGGTTTACTCATTGCTTGTTTGTCAAGTGGTAGCTTATCTATTAGTGTAAAAGAAAATGAAGTTGATACTTTTAACTCAGTTTTTAATGCTGGATATTTAAGACAGTACTTGTTATTTAAAGACGTAGGTGATGCGATTAAATTCAAAGCTTACGAAGAGCAAATTGATAAGATAATAAATACTATAAAGCATAATGCTAACGTAAATGCTGTAAAATATATGGTTGTGTGTGGCAGTTCTATAAATTTGCTTACAAAGATTATCAACCCAAAAAGCAATAAAATTTCATACAAAGCACTCAATGCGCTTTACCAATCAATCAAATCAAGCAATTTAGAGTTATTTGGCTCAAATTACCATTTGACTCAAAATGAAGCCAGCATGGTTGTGCCAATCGTATATACATTTTTAGCTATACTAAAAATGCTTAATTTAAAAAGTTTTTTATTCTCTGATGCCACATTTGTTCAACAACTGATGAGTTACTACTCAAAAAGCTTTAAAGAAAAGTCAGTCAACAAAAAAATCTTAAATCAAATTATCGCTTACTCCAAAAAATACAATAACGATTTAAAACATGCCAAAAAAGTCCTACATTTTGCAGACAGACTATATACAGAATTAAAAAGCATTCACTCACTTACACAAAAAGAAAAAACAATACTGGATGCTGCTTGTGTATTGCATGACGTAGGATACTACATTGGTGTAAACAACCACCATCAACACTCATACTATATTGCCAAATCTATAAATATACCTGGCATTGAAAGAGAAATAATTGATTATGTGGCAGCTTGTGTGTTATTTCATAGAAATAAAGTAAAAATTGAAGCTGAAGATGAGCTATTAAGCGCACCCATAGAAAAGATTCTATCTTTAAAAAAAATTATAGCACTGTTAAAAATCGCCGATGCGCTTGATGCAAGCCATACACAAATTATTGAAGATATTGATATTTTAATAAGCGAAAGTGAGATAAAAATAACTGCTATTGCTCTAAAAATACCTTTTTTGGAAGAGTTAACATTTAAGCACAAGTGTGCTGATTTTTTAGAAACATTTGGCATTGAGCCTAAATTATACATTAAGCTTAAATATGAGTAGTTTTTTATACAATAATAGGGAACTTAGCTGGTTAGATTTTAACTACCGTGTGCTTGATTTTGCAAGAAATGCTAATGTGCCATTGTTAGAAAGATTAAAATTTGTTGCCATACATGCATCAAATTTGGATGAGTTTTTTATGGTTAGAGTAGCTGGCTTAAAAGACCAAATTGATGCAGGCTACAATGTGCCTGACATGTCTTTAAAAACACCCAAACAACAATTTGAAGATGTTAGGAAAAAAGTTTTAGTGCAGGTTAAATTAAGAAACGATATCTTTAAAAATCACCTTATACCTCAATGTAAATTAAAAGGAATACTCATTAACCCAAAAGAATATTTAGCTCAAATTGAAGACATTTTTTATTTGGATATTTTACCATTGCTTACGCCTGTTGCTCTAAACAACGTTAACAAGATTCCATTTATCCAAAACCTTACCAGTGCTTTCTTTGTAGAAATAGAAAAAAACTCAGAACTGTTCTATTCAATTTTAATAATACCCAATGCACTACCCAAATCATTTAAAATTAAAAACAAAAATCAGTCAATATACTATACGCTAAATTATATTGTAGAAAAATTCTTAAATAGGGTATATACAAATTACAACATAAAACAAAGTTTTTTGTTTAGACACACGCGCAATGCAGATTTGCCTATACATCAAGAGTTTTCAGAAGACCTTTTAGAAGCCATTGAGCATTACTTGGACTTAAGAAAAAAAAGCAATGTTGTACGTTTAGAGATAGATAGAGAAATTGATAGTGCTTTTATACAAAAAATGATTGATTATTTTGATATAGAGCCAGATGATATTTATATAACAAATGGACTTATTGATTATAGTTTTATATATAATATTGCAGAAACTAAAAAATCACTTTACTTCAGCCCTTTTAAGCCCGCTACTCCAAATTACATAAAAAATATTGATAAATCAAGTTTTTTTGATGTGTTAAAATCACAGGATATAATACTATTTAGGCCATACCATGATTTTAAAATTGTAATAAAATTCCTCGAAGAAGCTGTGCGCGATAAAAATGTGCTATCAATAAAAATCACGCTTTATCGGACAAATGACGATTCAAAAATCATAGAATTGCTGGAGGAGGCTGCAAAAAATGGCAAACACATAAGTGTAGTAATCGAATTAAAAGCTCGTTTTGATGAACAAAAAAATGTCAGCTGGGCAAAAAGGTTAGAAAATGCAGGATGTGTCGTCACATACGGCTTTCTAGATATTAAAATACACGCAAAATGTATGTTAATCGTCCGCAAAGAATTGGGCCAACTGGTTCGCTACGTGCATATATCCACAGGTAATTACAATGAAAAAACCGCTTTGGTTTATACAGATATTGATTATATTACAAAAGACGAGCCAACTTGCCAAGAAATTGTAAACTTGTTTAACTATATGATGGGCTATTCTGATATATTTGAGTGGA
>JAVRLY010000100.1:0-3826 GCA_031960885.1 Desulfurella sp.
TACACCAGCTGTACAAGTTAGCGCAGCATACCAACACGCATTTGAACATCAACAAAGCGGCTATTTTATGACGCCGTCGATGCCAATTACCATAAAAATGCATCAAGATGAATACGCTGTTCAGCTAACATACAAATTCTAAAAAATAAATAAGCAAGTCTCTCAAAATGAGGCTTGCTTTTCCTCTTGTCAAGTCTTGTTAATTTTTTTAAGTCCTTGCAATTTAGACAATCTTTGGTTATAATTAGTATCTAATGAATAAATTTGATTGCTTATCAATACTTTTTTTGTACCCTAAAAATGAGCTTTTTGAAACTTATAGTGCATGTGCTCAACACTTTGGCCTAATTTTGCCGCCTTTAGAAGATTTAGAGGTAGAATACACAAGGCTATTTATCAATGCATACCCGAGAGTTATTGCTCCACCTTATGAATCATTTTGGAAAGAAAAAGAAATCTACGGCGAGTCCACAATTGCAGTTAAAAAATTATACAAAGCGTGCAATTTAGACATAAGCAAAAATTGGCACGATTTGCCAGACCATATCGCAGCTGAGCTTTCCTTTTTGGCTTATTTAGAAGCAAACGACTCAACAGAGCACTTTGATATCAAACAACGCTTATTAGAAGAACACCTTAAGCGCTGGGTAGATAAATTTTGCGACACTATACAAAACAACACCTCACTTGAGTATTTTAAAAATTTAGCTAATATACTAAAAGCGTGTATTTATGAAGGATAAAGATGAATCGAAGGGATTTTATTTATCTGGGCTCAAAGGTTATTTTATTTGGACTTGCTGGTTTTATAGGATTGGATTTTGCGCTTGGCGGAACTAATACTAAGCGTTTAGTGCGTTTCTTTAAAGATGCAATAAAAAAAGACTCAGACAACAGCGGTGTAAACTATAAAGACAGCGTGTTTTTAATTGATAGAGACAAAAAAATCGTAGCATTAAATGCTCATTGCACGCATCTAGGCTGCATTGTAGGCTGGCACAATGATAAAAAAGAGTTTATTTGCCCATGTCATGGCAGTGTGTATGATGAGTGGGGAAATAGAGTCTCTGGTCCAGCACCGCGTGGGCTTTATCATCTCAAATACACGGTAGAATCAAATGATATAGTTGTTGAATATATAAATAAAATGGCGTGAGGTTATCTATGAAGCAAATTGGTTTGCATGGCAGAGGTGGTCAAGGAGTAGTTGTAGCGGGTGAGATTTTAGCTCAATGCTACTTTGAAAGCGGTAAATATGTGCAATTTATGCCATCGTATGGGGCAGAGCGCAGAGGTTCGCCATCGCACTCATACATTAGGGTAGATGATAAAACAATCTATCAACGCTATCCCGTTGAAATCGAAGACATGTCTGTACTGTTTAGTCTTTCAATTATAGAAACAGCCCGCTTGAAAGAAGATGGCATTTTATTAGTTAACGCTGCAAATTTAAAAACAAAACCCAGCAAACTAACAATATACATTGTAGATGCAAATGCCATAGCCTTATCGCTAGGCTTGGGCAGCCCTGCTATACCCATAATTAATACAACAATGCTTGGTGCATATTGCAAAATAACAGGCGATTTCAGTTTTGATATATTAAGTAAAGCCATAGAATCTAAAATAGATAAAAAAGCTGATTTAAACATACAAGGTGCAAAATTAGCATACGAGTCAGTGAGGTGCATATGAGAAAAGTCTTAGGCGGAAACGATGCGGTAAGTTACGCAGTATCATTGTGTAATGTAGAAGTTATCAGTGCATACCCCATAACACCCCAAACATCCATTATTGAAAAAATAGCTGATTTTATATATGAAGGAAAAATGAATACCCAGTTTATAAAGGTAGAATCAGAACATTCTGCAATGGCAGCATGTATTGGTGCATCAATTGCTGGCTCTCGGACATTTACTGCAACAAGCTCTCAAGGGCTTTTGCTAATGCACGAAGTCTTGCACTGGGCTAGTGGCGCAAGGTTGCCAATAGTGCTTGCAAATGCAAATAGAGCCATAGCACCTGGTTGGAATATTTGGGCTGAAGCAACAGATTCACTATCGCAAAGAGATACAGGCTGGATACAATTATATGCAGCCAACTCACAAGAGGTTTTTGATTTTATAATTATGTCTTTTGCTTTAGCAGAAAAAGCGCTTTTCCCCACTATGGTGTGTTTAGATGGGTTTTTGCTTACGCATGCAAAAGAACCAGTGGAATTGCTTGAAAAAGAGCAAGTGCATCAAATATTGCCAAAAGTAAAAAGAGACACATTGGATCCAAACAACCCCAAAGCATATGGAGAATTAGCTTTTCCAAAAGACTACTATAGAATAAAAAAGCAGCAACACTTGGATATGCTAAAGGTATTTGATATTTTTAAAGAGGTTTCAAAAGGTTTTTACAATATTAGCTCTCGCTCCTACAAGGCAGTTGAGTGTTACCCCACAATAGAGAGCAAATACTCAATTGTTACACTGGGCACGCTTAGCCAAACAGCGCATTTGGCTGTAGATAATCTAAGAGCTATGGGCATTGATGTCAATCTTGTAAAGGTTAATATGTTTAGACCTTTTCCAAAAGATGAATTAAAAGCTCTGCTTGACAACAAAAAATTAATTGTCGTTTTTGATAGAAATATTTCGCATGGAAAAGGCGGTATTCTAAAAGACGAAATAGCAGGTGGGCTTGATTTGTGCAATGTTGTAGGCTTTGTTGGTGGTCTTGGCGGTTTTGATATTTTAGAGACAGACTTGCAAAGAGCTTTCTTAAACGCTTTAGATAACAAAGTAGAAAGTATGTTTTTATGAGAGGTAATATATGAAATTAAATACACAAGAAATAGCATTACCAAATAATTTAGCATGTCCAGGGTGTGGCGCATCACTTGCTATGAGGTTAGCCCTTAAGGCTTTGGGGCCCAATACAGTGCTTGTCATACCTGCGTGTTGTTGGACAATTATAAATGGACCTGTGGGTAAAAATTATGCTGGTGCTCCCGTATTTCACACAGCATTTGAAACCACAGCCGCAGTTGCAAGTGGCATAAAGGCATCTTTTAAAATGCAAGGCAAAGACGATATAAATGTTGTGGGTTGGGCAGGCGATGGTGGCACATTTGATATCGGTTTTCAAGCTTTAAGTGGTGCAGCAGAACGCAATGATGATATTATCTATGTTTGCTATGATAACGAAGCTTACATGAACACAGGTATTCAACGCAGTTCAGCAACGCCGCTATTTGCACAAACTACTACAACACCAGAAGGCAAAAATAGGCCCAAAAAAGATATCATGGGCGTTTTGGCAGCACATTTTGTGCCATACATTGCATCAGCAAGTCTTGCTTACCCGCAAGATTTTACAAAAAAATTTGAAAAAGCAAAATCCATTAGGGGTTTTAAATTTATACACATATTTGTGCCATGCCCTCCAGGTCAAAAATTTCGTGAAGACAAAACTATTGAAGTGGCAAAAATGGCCGTAGAAACTGGAATATTTCCGCTATATGAAATAGAAAATGGCCGCTACATTCTTACAAAAAAACCAAAATTTTTAGATGTTACAGAATATCTATCATTGCAAGGCCGATTTAAAGGCTTGGCAGAAAGCCAAATACAAGCAATAAGAGAATCCATTAAAAAGCGATGGGATTATCTAGAGAAACGATTTAATCAATGAATGAGCTAAAATGGCTTGCGTTTGAGATAACACCTAAGTGCAATTTAAATTGCATTCACTGTCGCACAAATGCAAGCGCCCAATTAAACGAAGTTTTAACATTTGAACAAATAACAAACACATTGAAAGACATTAATTTGCGCTT
>JAVRLY010000101.1:0-3878 GCA_031960885.1 Desulfurella sp.
ATAATAAATCCATCAATCAAAATTTGCCAAAAAAGATTCATTTCTTAACAAATGATGGCAAGATAACTTTGCTCGTTGCTGCATTGTTTGGCCATACAGTTTCTAGCTTTCCATGTTGCCATTGAAACATAACTCCTGTTACGTAACCTGGGCCAAACTTCAATCCGTGAGCTAATGGGCTTTCTTTCCCATGGAATTCAATATGTCCTATAACGCCAATATAATTTGTAGCTTCAAGTGCTTTAACAAGCGCATCTGGATTGGTTGTTTTTGCTTTTCTTATAGCATTCGATAGTACATACATAGCATCATATGTTGTGTAGCCAGTAAAAGCTGGAGTTGTGCCATATATTTTTTCATACTCTTTGACAAAGGGTATTGTTTTTGGCGTAATAGGCGCTGGTGAGCCTTCTGACTGACTAATAATGCCTTCTGTTGCTCCATTGCTTTTTTTCCAAAAACCCGATGTGCTTGCCTGTACATTAACACCCACAATCAAAAAAGGATATTTTGCCTCATGCCACTGAACAGTTTGCTGCAAACCTGTATGAGCCCATCCTACAACTAACAAGTCTGGATTTTTTGCATTAATATCTGCAAAGATTGGCGTAAAATCAGTCGTATTTGGCGCAAATCTCGTATGGCCTACAACTTTAATACCACTTTGAGGCAAACATTTTAGATATTCTGCATCTAATGGTTTAGTCCAATCAGCATTTTCACTTGCAATATATGCAGTTTTGTAATGGTACTGTTTTACTAAGTCTTCTCGTATGAAATTACATACAGTTTGCGCCATCTCAGTCGCGGTGAGTTTTAATTGAAACGCATATTTGTACATGTTATAGTTATTATGTATCATTTGTGGAATTTTCGGATCTGCTCCGCCTGTATCGATGTATATCGTGTGTAGTCGCGCAGCCCATGGCTCCATTACGAGCGCATCTTCACTTGTATAGGCACCTATAACAGCTACTACATGATGAGTATATACAGCCCTTTGAAATGATTCTGCTGCATCACTAGCTTTCATGTGGTCATCGTAGATAAATAGTTTTATTGGCCTGCCGTCAATCCCTCCTTTAGCATTAATCTGCTTTGCAGCTAATTTTGCTGCGTCTATAATAGACGCACCTCCATACGTGCCTTCTGACGCAATTATACCGATGTTAATAGGCTCAGCTGCAAATACTACTTTTGGCAAAAAAACAAAAGAAAAAATAACCAGTCCAAGAAGCAACTTCTTCAATGCACTCATTTTTAAACCCCCTTTTACATAAATTTTTTTAATATTAGTGTTCCAAATCGGCTTCTTTTGTTTCTGGACCCAAAAGAGCACCTATTACTATTAATATTCCTGCAAATATGAGTAAAATTATCTGAGTATACTGATATGGGACAATAGTTTTTAAAGCTAACATATAAAAAGAATAAAAAGCTGCTATTAATACTGATAAAGTAAAACCTACACCATAACCAGAAGCTCTAACGGCTATTTTAAACCTTTCATTTATATAAGATGGAACAATTCCCCACGCCATTGATGAAATAGCTATAGTTAAAATTGAAAGTAAAAATAAATAAAACACATTTTTATGCGCACTAACAATGATTAGGTAATAAAACAATGAAGCTAAAGTTGCAGTTAATAATCCCAATATTACAAAAGCAGTTTTTCTTCCAACTTTTTGGCTAAACCAACCTGCTAAAAGATATGCTAATATCGTGAAAAAGTAAGAAACTAATATTATAGTTGTAGCTAAAGAAGGGGCGATGTGTAATTGTTTAATAAAAACTATATTCATTGTACCAGCAACGGCCATAATCTGAAGCCATAAACCCAGCATTAAGAGTAAAATTTGACTCAAATTTTTAAAATTTGCTCCTTTAAATAACTCTTTTATTGGAGCTTTTGTTTTTTCTTTAGCTTTAGTCCAAATAAATGATTCTGGTACAAGTTTATGAATGTAGTAAACAACCAAGAAGCCTAATAAAACGGCTATAACAAATATAATTCTCCAGCCATAAATTTGGTATTGCTCTTTTGGAAATATCTTTAGCATTATAAGAGTTATAATCGACATTAGCATAAAAGCAACGGGATATCCACTGATGATCATAGCACCCCATAAACCTCTTTTTTCTTTTGGGGCATTTTCGACAGCCAGAGGTATCATGCTTGTATAACCGCCACCTAAAAAAACGCCATCAATTAATCGTAACAAAATAAACAAAGCCACGCTAATATAACCAAGAGTGCTGAAACCTGGAATAAGGATTAAAAGCAGAGTTATAACGCTAAAACCAGTGATTGATATTAATCCCGTTTTTTTCCTTCCTAGAACATCAGCATAGTGTCCGAAAACAAAGGCGCCTAGAGGCCTGCCAATCAAACTTGCAGCAAATACTAGAAAATAGATTGTTGAAACTTCAGCAATCGGTAAAGATTTTGGTACAAATATCTCCATTGCTGGAGCTAATGCTACAAGCGGGAGATAAACGTCGAACATATCAATAAAATGAGTTAAAAAAGCAGCATCCCGCATCTTTATTTTTTCTTTCAGTAATTCTTCCATAGCTCCTCCCTTAATTAATATAGCATAATATGTCACTCATATCAGCATTTAAACCAATAGAAATCATTGTTTTTCTCATCCTTCATATCTCCTTTAAGATAACATTGACGTTAGACTCTTTTCTTTTGTATATCTCTAGCGATGCTTGACTTAAATAATGTACTTTACCATTAGCAAAAGAAAAGGCTGGATCATGGCCAGGAATTATAATCTTATTTGTTTTGAGTATTTTTTTTATAGATTCATTTCCTAAATTATTATCAAAATACGAATATGGTGTTTCCCCAAGAAGTGCTTCTTTAGCATATTTCAAGGCATCTCCTGTAAAAATACAATCGTCTAAAACATATCCAATACAGTCTTTAGTGTGTCCGGGCAATGAAACAATCTCTCCTTCGTAAATCTTTTCTCCAGGCTTAACTAGAATGAATTTATCATGTATGAGTTTAATAAAACTTTTTACATAATAAAAATCATTATGCAATTCTGGCTCTTCTGAAAGAGCATACTCAAGTTCGTCTTTGGTTGTATATATTTTAGCTGACGGAAAGAGCTCGCAGTTTATTGCATGATCAAAATGAAGATGAGATAAAATTATAAATTCTATGTCACTTAACTGTATATTCATATCTTCTAACGTTTTAATAAGTTTCTCCCTTACACCTTCAGATCCAGTATCAAATAGACCCAGATGATTGTCAATACTAATCAAAGACACACTACTATAGCCTATAAATCCCCTATCTGTAGTGATAGGCAAACCATTGATAATTACTTGCCATTTAGCAACCATTTTGCCCTCCTTTTAAAAATTTAAAACATAGCATAATGTTCATCTTTTAAACCAGAAACAAACAGCCAGGCGAATGAGTAATCATGATGTTTTGGTTTAACACTCATCACTATAGCCTGAGGAGTTACGCCACACGCCCAAAATACAAGGGCTTCTCCAATTTTTATTGTTACTGGATCTCCAAAATCAGGTTTATCAATATCTTGAATGCCGATTTTTTTAGAATTGCCAATATACACAGACGCTCCGTGCACTTGAGGAAATCTTGACATTATTTGAACGGTACTAACTAATAGCTTTTGTGATATCAGCTTTATTGATACCCCTAAAGGACTGTTAAGCATTCTACACACCCTACTTCTGTTGACCTTTAAGTTTAAGCAATTTGTCCGTCAATATCGGTACAAACTCAAGTAAGTCAACAGCTACAAACACATTTGCTACTTCTCTTATAGGCGCTTCTTTATCTTTATTTATTGCTATAATAAAGTTAGATTTTTTCATTCCGC
>JAVRLY010000102.1:0-3783 GCA_031960885.1 Desulfurella sp.
AGATTTTATTCTATTTTCCATTTTTAATCACCTAACATTTCTATAAATGTTTCAAGCCTTGTTTTTGTCTGTTCATCAAATATATTATGATTTTCAATCTCAATTAATATGCTAGGGGTGCCAATGTTTTCTAGTAAATTTTTTAGATCTGGATAATCAAATGAATGAGGTTCGCAAAACTTCATAAATAAAAAAATGACGCCATTTATTTTGTGTTTTTCTATTGTTTGTTTAAGAAAGTCAAGCCTATAAGTTGGATTTATGTATTTTGAAGGACAAATGGCTCTTTTTAGAAGCCTATCAGCTATGGCAATAAGTGGTTGTTTTGTATCGTCAACTTGTTCATCAAAAAATCTTGTACCACTGCATAAATCATCCCATACAACCGATGCGTTTTTGCTTTCAATAGTATTGAATATATCTGGGTGTGTACAAATGCTGCCCACAATCATTAAACGTTTTGTTGTTTTACTGTCTTCTAAGTGAAGATTTTCAATTAAATTAGAGCTTATATATACGAATTCAAATGGATCCATGATAAATGCAGCCTTAACTATTTTTGACAAATCTTTATAGGCTATAGCAAAAGGGTAGTTTGATTTT
This sequence comes from Desulfurella sp., assembly GCA_031960885.1. Lineage (GTDB taxonomy): Bacteria > Campylobacterota_A > Desulfurellia > Desulfurellales > Desulfurellaceae > Desulfurella. Next base: position 604 of record JAVRLY010000102.1, read on the forward strand.
GTGGTGTACAAATCAAATAGGTTTTTTCTTAATTGATTATAAATTTTCACGGCTTGGATAATTGCATCATCATCTATTTTTATATGTTGTTCTTGTTCAAGTTTTGTCTTAAAATCAGATAAAATATCAACAAAATAGTCTTTTGAAGTTTGAGTGTTTAATTTCACAGGCAAAATCAAATCAAAATGCTTAAAATTTAAGTTCATTCTGAATATATCTGATAGTCTTTGCATAGTATCGCATGTGTGTATAAATAAAAACGAATCTAAAAATTCAAGTTTTTTTGTTAGACTATCTTCAAGTAATGTTCTAGCAACAGCACAACTATAAGATTGCAAAAAAACATCAGACATTGATATATGTTGGGACAACCCAATAATTCTAGCTGGATGGAAACCACTTGCCCAAATGAGTTCAATGGGCGCGTAAGTACAAGCGTACCCCATGATTTTTTTTGAGTTTGATAGATTTTTTAAGTAATCATATGGATTTTGAACAACAGCGTCAATTTTTTCCATCAAATTTTTCATTTTCTTTTTCCTCTAATAGCCTATAATCAATCTTGCCAAGTTTGGTTCTTGGTAGTTGCAAAAACTCAATGTCGTATGGTATGCTCCACACATTTAGATGTTTTTTGCACAAATCGATTAGTTCTTGTTTGAGTAAGTCTTTATTGTCTACTTGAGTTTTTAACTCCACAAAAGCTTTTATTTTATGCATTTTATATGCATCTTTTACGCCAATTGCGCATGAAAATTTCACTTTATCGTGAGAATTTAAAACATTTTCAATTTCTATTGGGTAAACATTCATACCGGAAACCTTAATCATTCTCTTTAATCTTAGCTTAAAATAGAAAAAACCATCTTCATCCATGTAACCTAAATCTCCAGTATGCAACCATAACTTACCATCGCTGTGAATTTTTAGAACATTGTTTGTTTCTTCAGCATTGTTCATGTAGCCTTTCATCACGCATGGCCCATGAATACAAATTTCGCCAATTTCATTTGGTGGCAATTCATTAAGAGTTGCTGGATCAACAATTTTCATAATGATATCGGGAAATGGTATGCCAATGGAGTTTGGCTTGTATATATCAAGCGGCATTGCTGCAATTGCAGTAACAGATTCTGTTAAACCGTATCCTTCTCTTAATTTAGCCGATGAACCGCTTTTTTCAACTAATGCATCAAAATCTCTTTTAATGTGTTCTGGTAATGTATCAGCACCACTAAATGCACCTTTTAAAAAACTTAAATTTATTTTTTTGAATTCTTTGCTATCAAGCAAGGCCTTATAGAAAGTAGGAACGCCAACTAAAAAAGTAGGTTTTTCTTTCTTTATCAATTTTATGATTTGTTTTAAATTAAAATTGGGCACAAGTATCGCCTGTGCAGAGCCCATTAAAACAGCATTAATGCATACGCTAAGACCAAAGCCATGAAAAATAGGCAGTATTGCAAGTATTTTATCGGTTTGTTTTAAATTTGCCCATGTGCTAATTTGCATACCATTAGCAATTAGATTAAAATTAGAAAGCATGATGCCTTTTGGTTTACCTGTTGTGCCACCACTATACAATATAACAGCTGTATCAGATGATTTTTGATATGGTTTAGTATTTAAAATTATGTTGGTTTGCTTTATTGCATTTTCAAATGTTGGTTCTACCATCTTTTTTGGTTTTTTTACAATATTGTAAATGATTTTTGTTAAAAAAGGCATAAAAGTAGAAATATTTGTTTGCATAATGGATTTTAGCGGGGTTTTATCCTTTATGGAAATAACTTTTTCAGCAAACATATCCAGCACGATAGCAAGTGTTGAATTGCTTATATTTAAATAATTGATAATTTCATCTGGACTTGATAATGGATGTATAAAACTTGCTATCGCGCCTATTTTATTAATGGCATAAAAAGCTATTACAGCTTGTGGGCATGTTGGCAGGATAATGCTAACAGTATCGTTAGGTTTTATGCCAGCATGTTCTAAATATAGAGCAAATTTATCTATGTAAAACAATAATTCTTTGTATGTAATATTTTTACCAAAATAACTAAAAGCAATACTGTTTTCATTTTTTGTGCAAGATGCACCTATTGCTTCATACAAACTACATTGAGGATAATTTAGATTTTTTGGTATATTGCCATAATGTTTTAGCCAAATAGACATAATTGTTACTTTAAGTAATTTTTATTTTCTCTTGATTTCAAATATACATTTATCATGCCCTTGAGCTATACATTGAGTTTCTTTGGGTTCCCAATTGCCGCCTAAAAATTCTTCCAACATCCCAGCTATCGTGCCACCAAGTGGTAAGCATGTAGGTTTTTTACTTTCTATGCCTTCTGCAAACACTGAGTGTTTTGCAATAAATGTTGCTGATTCTTGCGTTATATTAAATGCTTCTACAATGCATTGTTTTGATTCTTCAAAATAGGCGATAATACATTCTTTTACATCATCTGTGCTTAAATGTTCGCCAAGCGTGTCTTTTATATGGCTTGCTGCTTTTTTGCCGGCTTTTTTACCGCTTAGCACAAACATACCGCCAAGACCAAACCCAGCTAACTTTATTAATTGCGAAAAGAAATCTCTAAATACATTTTTCGGCAAAATGAAACCTTCTTGTTCAACATAACCACCCACTTTACTTCTAATTTCATCTGTTTGCATAAAAAACCTCAAAAGCTAAACAAAAAACAGGGCTCTTAAGCCCTGCAAACAATATTTTCTAAAATACATACGTTACATTTAGACCATATCCCCAAATATGAGCCTTAGCGGATAAATCAACACTTTGATAAATATTCATTGGACTATAACTATAACTATCATTTAGATTAGTAGAATTATTTATTGTTCTGTTTCCAGCAGTTGTAGCATAAAATACATCTGTGTCAATCTTCCAGTGTTTGAAATTCAAGCCAAAACCACCTGTAAACATGTATTTGTTTGCATCAGGCCACTGTGCATCAAATGTAGATGACGGTATTGGCGTTGGGTCATAATAAAAGCCGCCTCTTAATGCAAGCATCTCAATAGGTTTGTACTCTATACCAAATTTAATAGTATTTGTATTATTCCAATGGCGTGGGAAAGAAGCTGAATTTGTAGCTCCTGGTAAAGCTGGCGTAAAGAAAACATCATAATTGTTTACCACACTCCAAT
>JAVRLY010000103.1:0-3838 GCA_031960885.1 Desulfurella sp.
ATTGTTTGCATGATAGTTTTAATAGTTTGAATCTCTTGGCCAAATATAGTATTTTTCCCCACACTGAGCTTAAAGCCATTGTATTGAGGCGGGTTATGTGATGCAGTTATCATTACACCGCCATCTATTTCCAGATTAAACAAAGAGAAATAAGCAACGGGTGTAGCAACAAGGCCTATATCTATCACCTTTACATTTTGACTATTAAAGCCATAACACAAAGCGTTAAATAAATCTTTTGAGCTTAATCGTGCATCATATCCAATGCTTACGCTCAAACTTTCTTTATTTAAAACTTGTTTTAAATGGAGTGCAAATGCTTGGCCCAAAACGCAAGCAAATTGTTCATCTATGTTTTCTCCTACAATACCCCTTATATCGTATTCTCTAAAAACACTCTCATCTACTATCATTTTTTACCCCACTGTTCTAGTATTAATTGAGCACATTTTTTTCCAGAATTTAACATACCACCAAATATTGGACCCATTCTATGCGCACCACTTACAGCATTGGCTGCCATACCGCATACAAAAAGTCCATTAAATACTTCTTTTGTTTGGTTTACAGTATCTTTTTCCCCAACATCAGCCCACATTGGTTTTTCGCCAGCTACGCTACCTGAATCTGTATTTAGCTTTACTTTAGCTTTTTCAACAAGCGTTTGTGCTAAATGTGCATCGTGGCCTGTGGCATCTACAGTAAATCTTGAGCTTACAACGATTGGGTCTACGGGCAAATGCGCCATATTAACAGTTGTCCAGTTAATTACAACACCGCCTACTCTGTAATGGCCATCTGTTTGTTTTAATACAACATCTTCTACTTCTATACCATTAAATATTTTCACACCTGCTTTAACAGTTTTTGATATAAGCGTTGTAATGGCTTCTATGGAGTCTGCTGTATAGTAGTTGGGCTCGTATAAAACAGTTCTAATATCAAACTCATCTAATATTTTTTTGCCTTCTTCTTGCACAACTATTTCGTTAAACATCATGGCACCTCCCCACATTCCACCGCCAACAGATAGCCTTTTGTCAAACAATGTAACTTTTAGACCATTTTGCGCAAGCGTGTGGGCGCATACCAATCCAGCTGGGCCGCCACCTACAATTATGCAATCACAATCAAGGTTAGACAAAAATTTTTGCATGTAGCGCTCTATTATAGCCTTTGAAATAACCCTTTCATCTAATACCATAATTTCCTCCTATAAATTTAATATTCTCCAACATAAAATACACCATAGCATGTAAACTCACTACCGTAAACTTTTTTAAGAGCATCTTTATCTTGTGTAATAAGTATACCTTTTGAGTGTTGTGGTATGTATATAGGTAGATTTGATTCTTTTTCAACATAATACAGTAAATCCAAATGCACGTTATTACTCATAACATATTTTGCTTTATTTTTCAAAACAATATTTGCTATGTTTTTGCCATACAGTGCCATATTTGGTTTGTAGCTAAACATATATGGTATTAAAATCATGCTGTAGGCTGCTTTTAGACAAATCATTAATACGATAATCCATACGTAGGGTTTTGATTTGTATCTTTTAGATAAAACATATACAACGAAGGTTATAGAAACTACAAAAGCACATAGCAATACATAGTTTGAGTCCTTTACAAATAGATAGCCAAACATACAAGCACCCAATATCAATAAAGCACCAATCAAAAGCGTTATTTTAAGGTGCAAGCTATTGATTTTTGTTTTGTATGACATAATAATTGCAAAAAAAGGCGCTATAATAAGGTAGTTTTCAAATGGTAAAAACAAAAATAAACTAAGTGTTGTAATAGTTGCGCAAAAAGCAAATCTATACAATGTGGAGTCTTCTTTTTTAAGTAATTGTTTTGCAAACATTGACCATGGTAAAAACAATAAGAATATAATAAACGGAAATAAAACGATATGAAAGGCATAGTTTCTAAAATCAAACGATTCCAAAAAACCCAAAAACAATGAGCCTATAAGGTAGTGTAAACTTTTTATATTCAAACTATACAAGGCAATGCCAATTAAACTTAAAATTATGATTGATACAATACTAATTAAATGTTCTTTGCTATTAATATAGCGTGTATTTTTTTCACACACGCTAAATCCCAGTACAATAGCATAAAATAAAAAAATAGCGCTAAGCCCTAGTGCTAGGAAAGATATTATAAGCCAAATTGCAAAGTATTTTTGCTTAAAATACACATTCCTTATTGCCAAGAATAAAAAAAATACGCCCATTGGATAAATTGAGTAAAAGTTTATAGATTCAAGCACTATAGCGCTTGTTAGAAACACAAAGGCAAAGAAAAAAGCGTCTATATCTTTAAAATCATCTTTAAATATAAAAGGCAAAAAAGCTATCAATACAATAAAAATAAATTGACCAAAACGAGCAACTGCTTCATTATTACCAAAAATCTTAAACAAAATACTTGTGTAGTATGCAACCAAAGGTGGTTTTTTAAAGTACGGTTTACCCAAAATCGTTTGCCACCGTAAATTGGAACTTTTGTTTAATTGAAGGCTTATAATTGCTTGTTTGGCTTCTTTGTAGTTAAAGTTTAGTTTTCCCAGATTAAACAGATTTGCAAATAGATAAAAAATAAAAAGTACAATAAAAATCTTTTTTGGCATTAAACATTAAAAATTTACAAATAAATCTTCTTTAATTAATGTTGCTAGTTTTTTTAAAACCTTTTTTTGATAAGTGCTTTTTGCAATTTCAATTGCCTGTTTTTCATTTTGTGAATTAAAATCTTCAAAACTTGTTAGTACTTTGTTTAAAATTATGGGTTTTTGTTTATTATTTATTAGGCTTAAACTTGCGCTTATCATGCATCTGTAAGAGTTTGGTGAGCCGTCTTCATTAAATGATGCTGGGACAACAGAGTAATTAATGATGTTAATTTTTACATAGCCTTGAGCATCACTTTTATTAGAAACAATTTTTATATCGGATTTGTTTAGCTCTTGTAAGAGTGCTTGTTTTAAATAGTTAGCTAAGTCATGTTCGCTAGTAACGCTTTTAATGGGCTCAATATATACCGTTTTTATCTCATCAGTCAAATATGAGTGCGATACGCCACGATAGCCACACGCACTCATAGCAAAAGCGACAAGCCATAAACACAATACTTGTATTAGTCTCATAAAATAATGTTTAAAATTTTGTTTGGCACATACACAAATTTCTTAATGTCTTGGTTAGCTATGTGTTTTTGAATTTTTTCTATTTGCAGAGCCATTTGCTTTACTTCTTCTTCGCTAGAATCCTTTGCAATTTCAATTGTTGCTCTAAGTTTACCATTAATTGTTATAGCAATATTTACGGTATCTTTGCTTAAATATTCTTGTTGAACTTTTGGCCAGCTTTCTTTAAATACAACATCGTTGTGCCCAAGCATTTGCCACATTTCACACGCTATGTGTGGAACAAAAGGACTCGCCAGAATTGTTAATTTTTCAAGCGCTTCTCTAAAATAGCCTGCTTCTTCTGGTTTTGGGTTAAAACTGTATAAAAAGTTTACAAATTCCATAAGCTTTGCAATAGCCGTGTTAAAATGGTAATTTTCAATATCATTTGTGACTTTGTAAACACATGAGTTTATTTGATACAACAATTCCTTTATGCGTTCGTCTATATTTTCTTTTGTTTGTGGGCTATTTTTCAAAAAAGACACGCTGTTTGCTATAAGTCTATAGAGTCTATTTAAAAATCTATAAGAGCCTTCAATGCCTTCATCAGACCACTCAAGGTCTTTGTCAACCGGCGCTGCAAATAGTATAAACAATCGTGCTGTATCTGCTCCGTATGTGTTTACAA
>JAVRLY010000104.1:0-3820 GCA_031960885.1 Desulfurella sp.
ATGCCTACTGCTAAAATTATCTCTGATACAATAGCAACACCTACAGACTTGGCCACAAATAAACCTAAAGCGCCAATTAGCATTAATACAAGAGAAATAATGGATGTATTTGCTCCGCCAATCTTACCGGAAATAGAACCGCCCGCAATGCGAATGGCAGAAGTCAAAATTGAATAAGTAGCTGTAAGCAGTCCGGCGCTCACAAGACTTAAATTAAAGTACAATTTCCAGTAAGTCGGCAGCCATGCAGTCAACGCAACAAAACCACCAAATGTGGTAAAGTACAAAATTACAAGCAGCCATGTTTTATGGTTTTTAGCAGATATGATTAAACTTTCAATCAAGCTTTTTGATGGAAATAGTTCTTGACCAAGCTTTCTTGCAAGCTCTTGCGCTTTTTTATCGTCTAAACCTTGCTGTTTTAATTGAAAATAAGGCGCATTTTTGCCGGTAAAGTAATAAAGCACCACGCCTAATACTAAAAATCCAAGCCATATTAAGTAAGAATTTAACAATCCCACGCTATGCAAAGCTATAGGCAACAAAAAAGAAAATATGCCAGGCGCTAGATTTCCAACGCCTGCGTAAAATCCAAGTGCAAAACCCTGTTTATTTTGGGGAAACCAGTACGACACTTGACTTATGCCAACAGAAAATGTAGCAATACCAGCTCCGCTTAATAGTCCAAATACCAATAACCACAGATACACACCGCTTCTCAAATTATTATGTAAGACCATATAAATGATAGCAGATAGCCCAATTAGCCCAAGCACAGATATAACCATTAAAATAAGAAACGGTTTTCTTCCGCCTGTCGTATCTACCCATGCTGAAAATGGTATTCTAAGCAACGAACCAGATAAAGCAGGCATAGCTACAAGCAATCCAACCATCTGCGGTGTAAGAGATAACACATCCTTAAATTTCGCCGCTGTTGGACCAAAAAGCGCAACTGCAGCAAACCCAAAAAAGAAACCTAATGTCGCTCCAAACAAACCTTGAGCGGGCGTACCTTTAATACCTTCCATGTTAACCTCCAAACTCATATTGGCTCAATCCTTCCAAGCCCCTTTGTTTAAAGTTATCCTGAGCATATTCTCTGTGATGTGTAGGTATTACAAATCTATCTTCATATTTAGCTATGGCTAAATACCTATACATTTCATATGCCTGTTCAATTGTCATATTTGCGGATTTTAAGATGTTTTCATTAATTTTGTTATCAACAAGCTTTTCTCTATAAAATGCTCTTAGCGCCATCAGTTTTTTCAAAGCAGTTACAATTGGTTCTCTATTTGAAGCACATAGCAAATTGGCTAAATAGTCAATTGGCAAACTAAGCGATTCAATATCGCCAAAAACTGAATCGCTTTCAAATAACTCTGGCTTATTAATTATGGGTGAGAGTGGGGGTATATAAAAATTCATAGGAATTGTTCTAAACTCTGTGTGTAATCCAAAAGCAATCTTCCACTCGCAAACCATTTTGTATACAGGCGAGTTTTGAGCAGCTTCAATGAAATTTTGGGGTACACCATCTTCTATTGCTTTTTTAATGACTGTTTCATCGTGCGGATCTAAGAAAATTGACATTTGAGCATTGTATAAGTCTTTCTCATTTTTAGTCTTAGCAACTTCTTCTATCTTATCTGCATCATAAAGCAATACGCCAATATATCGGATTTTACCTACGCAAGATTCTGAGCACACAGTTGGTTTTCCAACTTCTAATCGCGGATAACACAGTATGCACTTCTCTGATTTGCCAGTTTTGTAATTATAATAGATTTTTTTGTATGGGCAAGCGCTTATGCACATTCGCCAGCCGCGACATTTGTTTTGATCAATCAACACCACGCCATCTTCATAGCGCTTGTAAATCGCACCAGATGGGCATGAAGCCACGCAAGCTGGGTTTAGACAATGATTGCACAACCTTGGCAAATACAGCATAAATGTATTTTCAAACTCGGCATAAATCTCTTTTTCTATCTCATTAAAATTATAATCGCACTTTCTTTTTTCAAACTCGCCTGCTAGGTCATCTTCCCAGTTTGGCCCCCATTCAATATCAATTTCTTTCTTGGTTATTGTAGATATTGGTTTTAATGATGGAAAATGCTCTTCATCGGAGCGTTTTAGATACTCATAATCAAATTCAAATGGTTCATAATAGTCTTGTAATTTAGGCAAAGCAGGGTTTGCAAAAATATTTGCCAAAATACTGGCTTTTGAGCCTAAATTAAGCTTTAAGGCATTATTGTCTAATTTCCATCCGCCTTTATATTTATTTTGATTTTCCCAATTCTTAGGATATCCTATGCCTGGTTTTGTCTCAACATTATTAAACCACGCGTATTCAAGCCCTTCCCTTTGCGTCCATACATTTTTGCATGTGATTGAGCATGTATGACATCCAATACATTTATCTAAATTTAATACCATTGAAAGTTGCGCCATAACTTTCATAGAGCCTCCCTGCTTTTTTCCTGCTTTGACCAAAGCACTCTATCAAGCTTTCGAACTATAACAAAATCATCCCTGTTAGACCCTATCGTCCCATAATAATTGAATGAATAAGATAATTGAGCATAACCACCAATCATATGGATGGGGTTAAGCAGTATCTTGATAACGCTATTGTGAACTCCAGCACGCGTTTTTGTTTTATCGGATATTGGCGTGTTGATAATTTTGTCTTGTGCATGATACATAAAAGCGCTACCTTGCGGTATTCTTTGGCTTACCACAGCTCTAGCTATCACCACACCATTTTTGTTAAATGCTTCAATCCAATCATTGTCGTTTATGCCAATTTGTTTTGAATCTTTTTCACTAATCCAAATATGAGGCCCTCCTCTAGATAGGGTCTGAAGCATTAACAAATCTACGTATGTTGAGTGAATGCCAAACTTTTGATGGGCCGTGCTCCACTTTAACACAAGCGAGTTTTCATCTTTGTTAATATGCGATAGAGATTTTGCATCAACCGGGGGCTTGTATATGGCGAAATTTTCGCCAAAAATTTGCATCCATTTATGGTCTTGATAAAATTGAATCCTACCTGTTAGAGTACGCCAGGGTATGCGCTCATGAGTGTTTATATAGTTTGCGCTGTATGGTATTTCTTTTGATTCAATACCGCTCCAAATAGGCGTTGTGCAGGTGCGTCTTGGTTGAACTTGCAAATCAAAAAACCTTAGAGTGTAATCTTTGGATGGCCTTATGCTTTCATGCTTATTGCCAGTTTTACTAGCTAAATTATCCCATGCTTTATTTGAAACAGCACCATTGGTTTCTGGAGCAAGGGTTAAAATTGCCTCGCATACCTTCTTTGCATTGTCAATTGAGGCTTTACTGTCAATCTCGCCATTCAAACTTTTTAAAAATTCCACTTCTTCTTTAGTATCCCATAAAACACCCTTTGCGCCATTGCCATTTTTTTCTAATAGCGGTCCAATGGTAATAAACTGTTTATATACGTTTGGATAATCCCTTTCGATGACGCTAACTTGTGGAAAATTTTTACCTATTGCTATGTCTACATTATCAGTTTTCCAATCTTTTGGCTCAAAAGCTTGGCCCAACTCAGTTGGTGTATCATGCATAAGAGGCGATAAAACGATTTCTTTTGCTTTGCCTAAATGATCTTTGGCCAATTCTGAAAATTTTTTCGATAAAGCTTTAAATCCCATCTTTTCCCCTTATTTTATACACTACATCCCAATAGCTTCAAGATGGTTTTCTGCTCATTTGTCAAAGTAACAATCTTTGACCATTTAAAATGCTCTTTTTTTGATATCAGTTCAACTTTATA
>JAVRLY010000105.1:0-3732 GCA_031960885.1 Desulfurella sp.
AGCTCCATTAAACCAAATGGTAAATTAGTAACAAAGGGTTTTCGTTATTCTTCTGACACAAATGATAAGTGGCTCAGCATAGAAAATATTAGAAATAAATTAAATTCTCTGACTATCGAATACTAAAAGGAGCAATTATGTTATGGTTTATTATTTTAATAGCAATTTTAACAATAGCGATAATGATACTAATAAATAAAAAAACAACAAAAAAACCTACCATGCCTGAAAAAGATGCATATGGAGCTAGTTTTGGAGATTGTAGTCTAGATTTAGAAGAAATGCTTAAAAAGGCTGAAGAAAAAAGAACAAAATACAGCAATAGGCTTTGATTTGACAATTTGGTAAAACTTTGTATAAATAAAACTCAAATGGAGAGGTGTCCGAGTGGCCGAAGGAGCACGATTGGAAATCGTGTGTAGGGCAACCTACCGCGGGTTCGAATCCCGCCCTCTCCGCCAGACTTAGTCTAACTTTATTTTATCTTTGATTTTTTAATATAAGTCATTATTATATATCCGAGTGGAGGTGTTTAATGTTTGATTCTAGTATAAATGCAATCAATAATAGTTTGAATAGGCAAGCATTCGTTGCTCAAAATATAGCAAACCTAAATACTAAAGGATATAGCAAAATGTCTTTTGACAATCAAAATACTTCCTCAACACAATTTACACAAAATATTTCAAATAATGTTGATTTGTCTAAACAATTGGTTAATTCCAATCTTAATCTCATTGATTTAGCAGCCAATGTAAAGGTTTTGAAATCTCAAAACAAAATGCTTGGCTATCTTCTAGATATCACTATTTAGGTTTTACTATGGTTTATATTTATTTTATTTTTCTTGTAATTATCTGGTCTTACTCGTGGGTTGTAGCCAAAATTGCACTGGAATTTACAAACCCTATAACATTTTCTTTACTTAGAACAATTATTGGCACACTGACAATATTTTTATTTGTTTTGTCTATAAAAAAACTTCAAAAGCTACAAGATATATGGTTAGTTATACTACTTGGACTTACGCAAACAACAGGTTTTTTTATTTTTGCAAATTTATCTTTGGTAAAAGGCGCTGCTGGCAAAGTTTCCTTGCTAATTTATACAATGCCTTTTTGGTCCATAATTTTTGCTAAAATGATACTAAAAGAGCCAGTCAGTCACGCACAAAAAATTGCAATTATCGGTTCATTTTTAGGGCTTTTTTTTATCATTCAACCTTGGGACTTGCATAGTAGCTTTTTAAGTGATTTTTTTGCTATATTGAGCGCTATTTCTTGGGCAATAAGCATTACGATTGCTAAAATTATTATAAATAAGCAAAAAATGAATATAATTAGTCTTAATTCTTATCAAATGCTATTTGGACTCATTGGTATTTCAGTGTGCTGGTTATTCATTCCACAACAACAAGATACTACAATGTCTTCTTATTTAATATTTGCAGTTATATACGCCTCAATTATCGCTACGGCACTTGGATGGTTTTTGTGGTTATATATTTTACAAAAGATAAAGGTAAATATTGTAAGTTTGAGTTCTCTTGCTGTACCCATATTAACAATTTTAGAATCGTGGATACAACTTGGAGAAACACCACACTTATACGAAATAATAGGCATTATTTTAATAGCTCTATCGTTATTTATAATTTACTTAGACGCAATGTCAAAAATAAAAAAAGTGGCTACTTAAAGCAGCCACTATAGTTTCTAATGGAATATTGCCCCCAAAAATTCACGTCTCTTAAACACTTTTTATATTATTTCTTAAATTTGGTATAATTCGATAAAAGTTTTTTCGCGTTTTCAAATCTGTATGGTTGTTAGTAAACACCTTTTGAGGTTTAAAACCAATACTATGCAAATATTGAGATTATTGCATTAAGAAAAAAATACTCATAATATTAACTGCTAGTTAGGCTTGGCATATAGGAAGACGAATAATAAAAAATAGTCTTGACAAGTTGGGACAGCATACGTCATTGCTGCAAATTCATTGTTGCTTATCAAATAATCTGTGTAAAGTTAAATGCAATTTTTGTAATATTTCATGCACGTTTTCCTATAATTTTAGTTTACTACACCTAAGATTAGTTAATAAAATAAAACCTTGCCCATCAACTTTTTCAACATTAAATGGGCAAGGTTAATCATAAATTGTAATCAAAAGTAAAAAAATCTATTAGTGATTCTCTGAAAAGTGACCATTAAAAATTTTTTCACCTAACAAAAAAGCCGACCCACAAAAACCAAAACCACCTAGCATAATCATGACCTCAGATAAACTAGGTGTATAATTAAAAAAATTTGGCTCATTTACTACATTAAATCCATGGTACAAGTTAACTATTTGCCCCACTATTACTATATCGTAACGCATAAAGTAAATACCAATTAAACATAATATGCTTGCTAAAAACATTGCATTTAAATTTTTTGCTTTTACTGAAAGGATAATTAAAAAAGGCAATATCATTCCAAATGAAACTTCACCCCCCCAAAAATTTAAAGCATACTTACCAGTTAATAAAGCTAACCAAGCCTCATATTCTCCGGGTGGTGTACCAGTTATTCCAGACAACACATGCCATACGTAAAAAAAGAACAATATAGCTATAAGCAATAAAGCAAGCTTACCCACCGAATAAAGAGATTCTTGCATCTTCAAACTCATTTGCCACCCATTTGCTTTATAAGCAATCCATGTAAAAAAAATTATAGCAGCACTTCCTGACAACATAGCTGACAATACAAAGTATATTGGTATGTAAGGACCATGCCAAAATTCCCTTCCAACTAATAATCCAAAAACAGCTCCAAGATTACTATGTGCTGCAACACCAGCGATTACACCTAATAACCCAGCTATTGAAGCTTTACTGAATTTATTCATTTGCAAAAATATAAATTCAATTATCATGAAAAACAAATAAACACCATATAAAGTACCCATCCACCAAATATTTGAAGAAAAATTAGGAGTGATTATATTATAAATGGCCATTCTCCAGGGTTTTTCGAGTTCAAAGAAAATAACAAAAAAACCGCTTAATAAGGTAATAATTGAGAGAAATATAGACCTCTTGGCTATAGGTGCAAATTTTTCATAGCCAAAAACGTGACCAATAGAAGAAACTAGACATAACCCCGTTGAAGTTACGACAAAAAAAACATATGTTCCAATTAAAATTCCCCATGGTATGTGTCTTGTTACTCCATATACTTTTTCGTGTCCAACAATAAAACCATACAAACCAAAAATTGACCCAATAATGAACAGTGCTCCAAAAAAAAAGATAGCTAGCAAATAACCATTCGTAAAAACCGGCTTCTCATAACTTTGACTTTCCAAAGTTAAAGTTTTCACAACAACCTCCTTTGTTTAAAAAATAACTCATCACCAAATCTTCCCTTCACTTTATTGTGACCTAAAACTAACCTACTAAATAAATCCATTAATAATTCCATGCTTTTCTTCACCTTTTAATTATATTAATTTACTTCTTTAAAGTCAAGCATTTATAAAAGTCCAGGCTGGATTTTGCTCTAACAGTTTAATTGCAAAAAAACGCTTATTGTAGGCTATTTCTTTTGTTTCCTGCATCTGTGAGATTCGCATAATTGCATTTTCAATCTCTGGGCCATAATCGACCACAAGTTCCTCTTGAGGGCTATTAAGTGTTTCTAAAATAGCTGCTTTTAGGTTTTCAATGCCTATTTGTTTTGT
>JAVRLY010000106.1:0-3760 GCA_031960885.1 Desulfurella sp.
AAATACAGGCGCTTTATGAGTTTAAAAGAGTATTAAAACCATCGGGTAAGTTAATTGTTTTGGAATTTTCAAAACCAGTTCATCCATTTATTAACATTACTTATACGTTTTATAAAGATTACTGTTTACCCCAAATTGCTGGTATAATATCGAAAAACAAAGATGCATATAAATACCTTTCAAAAACTATTAAGTATTTCCCAAACCCAGAGTTTTTAGCAAATGCAATGTTGCAAGTTGGTTTTAAACAAGCAGATTTTCGTCTGTTAAGTTTTGGTATTGCTTGTTTGCACATTGCGCAAAAGGGGGAATAAGCAATGGAGAAATATCTTTTAGATATAATAACTCGCGAAAATAGTACAATTGACTTTTTTCAGCAAGCTGAGGTTGTAAATTACTGTGTGTTTGATATTGTTTGCGATATTTTTCTATCTGAAGAAAATAAATTATGGATGCTTCTAACATACAACTATTTTTTTGATGATTTGCTTGAGGATAGCATATATGATGAAGTACAAATTTGGTGATATCGTAGTGGTATCTTTTCCTTTTACAAATTTAGATAAAACAATAAGAAGGCCTGCTTTAGTGCTTGTTGATACAGGCGATGAAGATATTGTTGTAGCAAGAATTACAACACATAAACACAATGAAGAAATGGAACTTGAGATTGAAAACTTTAGAGAAAAAGGTTTATTATTAGAAAGCTATGTAAGATTCAACAAAATTGCTACATTAAATAGAAAAGATATGTACAAAAAAATAGGCGAACTATCACAAACAGAAATAAGAAAAGCCCGCAAGATTCTAATGAAACTTTTTTTAATTAACTATAAGGAGCAAAACAATGACACTCAAAGAGATAAGAAAAAAAATAGATAAAATATTGGAGTATCTTTGACTTAGAAAAAAAATCACAAATTATTAAAGAAATTGAAGAAAAACTTTTAAATAAAGAAGTGTGGAATGATTATGCACTATTGCAACAATTAGAAAGAAAAAAAAGAAATTTGCAAGACATTGTAAACCAGGTAAAAGCGTTAAACGAAGAAGTTGAATTGTTAGAAGAAATGGTTTCTGGAGAAAATGATGAAAGTCTGCTTGACAATGAAATACGCCAATTAAGTAAAAAGATTGAAACATTCGAGATACAATCGCTGCTGTCTGGTCCGCATGATCAAGATGACGCGATTGTTACAATTCATTCAGGTGCTGGTGGCACTGAAAGTTGCGATTGGGTGGCAATGTTATTTAGAATGTATACAATGTGGGCTCAAAGTAATAATTATAAAATTGAGATTGCCGATATGCAAGAAGGCGACCAAGCAGGTTATAAAAGCATAACTTTTATAGTAAGTGGTGACCACCCATACGGTTATCTAAAAGGAGAAAATGGTATTCACAGGTTAGTTAGAATTTCTCCATTTGATTCAAACAAAAGGAGACATACATCATTTGCTGCTGTTAGTGTAATACCAGATATTGAAAGCGACATCAATATTGAAATAAAGCCAGAGGATTTGAAAATTGATACATTTAGGGCAAGCGGAGCTGGCGGACAGTACGTTAATAAAACAGATTCTGCTATAAGAATTACGCACATTCCCACAGGGATTGTTGTAACGTGCCAAACTGAGCGTAGCCAGATGAAAAACAAAGCCACAGCAATGAAAATTTTAAAGTCAAAATTGTATAAACTTGAAGAAGAGAAAAAAGCTGACCAATTAAAAAATATAAGTGGAGAAAAGAAGAAAGTGGAGTGGGGCAGTCAAATTAGGTCGTATGTATTACATCCTTATAAAATGGTAAAAGACCATAGAACAAGCCTGGAAAAAACAAATGTAGCAGCAGAAAATGTATTAAATGGCGATATAAATGATTTTTTATATGAAAATTTAAAGTATTTGAAAGGAGCGGAAGATGAATGATGAGGAAAATAAACTTGTTAAAAGAAGAATAGAAAAATTAGAAGAAATAAAAACAATGAATATTGATACTTATTTTAATGGTTTCATACCAAACTATTTTTTGAGTGACATTATAAATCAATATGAAAGTATAGATACGGAGCAATTAAAAGAATTAAAAACAAACTTTAAGGTAGCAGGAAGAATTGTTTCTATTAGAGATTTTGGTAAAGCTGCCTTTTTGAAAATCAAAGATGTTAGCGGAACAATTCAGGTATATTGTCAAAAAAATGTGCTAAATGAAGACTATGCGCTTTATAAAAAATTAGATATTGGCGACATCATAGGCGTTGAAGGAAATATTTTTAAAACAAAAACGCAAGAGTTAACAATCAATGCAACAAAAATATATTTATTAACAAAATCCATAAGGCCGTTGCCTGAAAAATTTCATGGTTTACAGGATAAAGAATTAAGGTACAGACAGCGCTATGTAGATTTAATTGTAAACGACGATGTAAAAGAAACTTTTATTAAACGCTCGCAAATTATTTCTCTAATTAGAACGTTTATGATTAACAGTCGATTCTTAGAAGTTGAAACGCCTATGCTACATAAGCTGGTAGGTGGTGCTGCTGCCAAACCATTTGTTACGCATTTAAATGCGCTTGACATTGATATGTATCTAAGAATAGCACCAGAGCTATACTTAAAACGCTTAGTCGTAGGTGGGCTTGAAAGGGTTTTTGAAATTAACAGAAATTTTAGAAACGAAGGTATGGATTTAAAACATAACCCTGAGTTTACAATGATGGAGTTTTACTGCGCATATCAAGACTATCACTATTTGCTTGATATCACAGAAGAATTATTTGACTTTCTATTAACTAATTTAGGTATGGGCAAAAAAATAACTTACGGAACATTTGAAATAGATTTTTCAAGACCATTTAAACGGATAAAATTCATCGATGCATTAAAAGAAATAGGCGGCTTAAGCGATGAAATATTGTCCGATAAGTCAAAATGCTTGTCGCTTGCAAAACAGTTAGATAAAAAGGTTGACGAAAATACACCATTTGGCAAAATCTTGGCTGAATTATTTGACGCTTTGGTTGAACCAAAACTCATAAATCCAACATTCATTATAGAGTATCCTATAGATATAAGCCCACTTGCTAAAAAGAATAAACAAAACCCACTTGTTACAGATAGATTTGAGCTGTTTATTGCAAATATGGAGATTGCAAATGGTTTTTCTGAGCTCAATGACCCATTTGACCAAAAAGAGCGCTTTATCAAACAATTAGAAGAAAGGGCAAAAGGCGACGAAGAGGCTTCAATGTACGATGAAGACTATATTGTGGCGCTAGAGTATGGCCTTGCGCCAACAGCAGGCGAGGGTATTGGCATCGATAGGCTCGTTATGCTTCTAACAAACAACACATCTATTAGGGATGTGATTTTGTTTCCTTTGATGAAGTAGCAAGCCTAATTAGGTAATCATCCAAAAAGTGAGCTTCTTCAAAGCCTTTTGCGCGCAACAAACATGAATCGCAACTGCCACACGGTATTTCTTTGCCCTCATAACAAGAGTAAGCAAAAGAATAATCCGCTTGATGCTTTTTGCCAAGTTGTATAATTTCAGACTTTTTTAGCCTAATTAATGGTGCTAAAATAACAAAATTTTGTTGTTGGCCAAGTTTTGTGCCAAGCGTAGCTGAGCGTTGAAAGCTTTCCAAAAAATTAGGTCTGCAATCAGGATATCCAGAATAATCCATAATATTCCAACCGCCTATAATTGTGCTTATGTTGAGTTTTTCAGCATAAGCCACTGCAATGGACAAGAAAAT
>JAVRLY010000107.1:0-3684 GCA_031960885.1 Desulfurella sp.
AGTTCTAATACTCGCTGTTGAATAGTTTGAATAATCAATCATAAACTACCTCCAATTTTTTCTATGCTTCTTAACTTTGCACTTCTAGCTCTGGGATTTATTTCAATCTCTTCTTGAGATGGTACAATAGGTTTTTTATTTAGAATAGATACAATGTTTTGCTGATAATAGCTTTTAAAAGTTTCTTTAACAACTTTATCTTCAAGTGAATGAAAACTTATTACTACAAGCCTTCCGCCAACCTTCAAAAGCTTTATTGCATTCATTAAACCTTCTTTTAGATTATCAATCTCTGAGTTTACAACTATTCTCAATGCTTGGAATGTTTTTGTAGCAGGATGTATCTTTTTATAAAAATAGGCTGGCACGGCTTCTTTTACAATTGAAGCTAACTTAAGCGTAGTCTCAATGGGCGCTATCTTTCTTTTTTCATCTATTTTTAATGCAATCCTTTTTGCAAAACGCTCTTGTCCAAAATGGCGGATAATGTTTTCTATCTCAAATCTACTCCATTTGTTTACAATTACTTTTGCATTTAATGGATTATTTTGATCCATTCTCATATCTAGTGGACCATCTTTTAGAAAACTAAACCCTCTACTTGGGTCTTCTAATTGAAACGATGACACACCAATATCCATAATTATGCCATCAAACGCACTAAACCCCATATCTACAAGCGTACTATAGCATTTAGAAAAATTTGCTTTTATAATTTTAAGCCTCTCTTGATAAGCTCCTTTTAACTTTTGGGCTTTTTCTATTGCAAACGCGTCTTGGTCAATAGCTACAACAATACCATCTGGGCTGCTTAGCCTCAAAATTTGTTCACTATGGCCACCACCGCCAAATGTTAAGTCTAAATAAATGCCACCAGATTTTGGTTGCAAAATCTCCATCGATTCATTTAGTAAAACACTCTTGTGAATCATAGTTTTATACCTAAATTCTCAATCTCTTGAGCAAGGTTGTCTTCTTCTTGCTTCAAAATCTCCATTTCATTTTGCCAATTTTGTGATGACCACAGTTCAATATGGTCAAGGTTGCCCAATATCACAATATTCTTATCAATGTTAGCCAACTGTCTTAGCAATTGAGGTATTGTTATCCTACCTTGCGCGTCTACATTGACATCTATGGCACTTGAAAAGAACATTCTTTTGAATCTGCGAGCTGATTTATTTGTAAGTGGCAAGCTTAATGCTTTTGATTCAAGCTCTTCCCAAATATTTTTTGGATAAGCATAAATTGACTGGTCAAAAAATGTCATAACGAGCACATTGACACCGTTTTCCTTTAATGATTCTAAAAACTTAGCGGGTATTTTTACCCTACCCTTATCATCCAAAATAGATTCAAAACGTCCTCTTAGCATTCCACTTTATTCCACTTTATTCCACTTTACATATATTTTATCGGATTGTCAACAAAAAAATAAAAAAAACTATTGTATTTTTTTTAATATAACCAAACTCTAGGGAAGGCTTAATTATAAACAAAAGTTGTTGACTATAAATGAAATTTTTGTTATTCTAATTAGTCATGATAAAAAACAATTCAACAAAAGCTATTAGCTTGTCTATTTTTCTTTCAATTATAATAAACGTCCTGATTTTTTTATTATGCATAAAATTCTTAAGTGCAGTTTATCATAGTAAAAAATCAATCGCAGTTGTTGTGCTTAACAGTGATATTTTAAACAAACCAACAAAGCACATTACACAAACAAGCTTTAAAGAAATAAAGCATAAAATTATTTTACCAAACAACATCCCTCAAATTAAACAACATATTGCGAAAGAAACTAACATAAAAACACAACAAAACACTATCCAAAACACAAATGTAAATCCTAATCAAACAGTTGACAACTTAGGCAATAAATTTGAAACAAATAAAGCTTCAAGTGAAAAACTAGCAAATAAAGATTCGCCTAAATTAGAACAAAGCAATCACATAGTACAAAATAAAAACTCAATTCAAAATATTTCATCTCAGGACTATGCTTTTTTAAGGCACTTAATAGAACAACATTTAAAGTACCCATATATTGCTAGAATAAACGCTTATGAGGGTACAGTGGTGATATCATTTATGATAGAAGATAACGTTTTTAAAGATATTTTTGTTGTCAAAAGCTCAGGCTATTCTGTATTGGATAAAAGTGCGATTGAAGCAGTAAAAAATATTGAACCCCTTGTAAAAATCAATAGAAATGTTAAAATAGTAATTCCAATAACTTTTAAAATCAGTGATTCTTAGAAGGAGAAAAAATGGATACAGTTGAGTTTTTAAAAGAAAATGACAAGGTTAGTAAATGGCTAAATATTGAGGTAATAGAAGCAAAAGAAGGTTATGTATGCACGCAAATGGTTGTTAGAAAAGACATGCTTAATGCTGCAAATATCTGTCATGGGGGTGTAATTTTTTCCTTAGCTGATTATACATTTGCCCTTGCATCAAATATTTATGGCAATGTGGCGCTTGCAATTTCTGCCAATATAAACTTTGCAAACCCAGCTTTTGAAGGTGATACGCTAATCGCATACGCCAATGAGCTTAATAGAACCAAAAAAATTGGTTTATACTCAATTCAAATTAAAAGAAAATCAGATGACGCACTTATTGCTTTATTTTCAGGCGAAGTTTTTATCAAATCAGATAAAATATTAAAACATCAAATTAATTGAATTTTGATATAAATTGTTTAAAATCAATCATTGGAGAGGTGGCCGAGTGGTTTAAGGCGGCTGACTCGAAATCAGTTGAAGGCAGTTTTTGCCTTCCGCAGGTTCGAATCCTGTCCTCTCCGCCATTTTGCCATTTAGCATTTAGATAAAACATTAAGTGTTTCTTTGGCTAAAACCAATTATTTTAGTGTCACAAAAATTGCATACTATTAATCTAAAAATTGATTTATTTTGTGTGAAAAATCATCAAAGTTATCAAACCAATATCTTCCTTGTGGTTTTAAAACATCAGCAATCCTTCATTTAGAGGGTTTAAGTAACAATTTTACATTTATAATAAATGTTAATGTAAACACAAAAATTAACAAAATACCAGATAGGTCCAAATATATTTACCACCCTAAACAAATAGAGATAATTATAATTTTCACTAAAACTATGCCAGGTTTCCCTGTTGACATAAAGTAAAGAGATAAAATGTGAAAAATTGCATTGCATCTATTTGAGTGGTAAATTGTTGAAACATATCTGGTTAAATTTACATTACACTATTGACATTTTTTTAAAGATTATGCACTATAGAAAGAAAACGGAGGGTTGAATATAGTAACCAAAAAAATTTAAGTAGAGGTAAGGATAGTTAAATTTGAGAACGAAACAACTACTTGTGCAGGGAATGTGAATTTTGAGCTTGACAGACTTTACAGCTATTATAACAGGGAGACATAAAAAATAGCGCATGGCGGCAAGTTGCATTATGAATAAAATTTTTGCAGGAGGAAAAGTGGATGATATACATGTGGGGAGAAAGGGAAGTGGAAGAGATAGGAAATAATACAGAAAGAGAATTGTACCTCGAAGATTATTATCCCAACTTCCCCCAACTTTTTATCCACTACAAAGAAAACCTTTAAAGTTTAATGTTTTTCCTTGACATTTTTCTTATTGTAGTGTATATTTTATACATTATGTCGTTCATTAGAAAGATTAAAAA
>JAVRLY010000108.1:0-2021 GCA_031960885.1 Desulfurella sp.
ACGCAAGGGATGTAATCATACAAATTCACACTGGCTCAAGGGGCCTTGGCCATCAAACAGCTATAGACTATTTGCGCATATTTAGGGAAAAAGCAGACAAAGATAAATTAACATTTCCAAATAAAGAGCTTGTGAGTTTGCCACTTGATACGCCGCAAGCTTCAAGTTACTTTAATGCAATGAACCAAGCAGCCAACTATGCATTTGCAAATAGGCAAATATTGGGTGCTAAAGCGTGCCAAACTATAGAGATGGTTTTGAAAAAACCAGTTAAATGTTCTCTCATCTATGATATAGCCCACAATATTGCAAAACTTGAAAAACATAGCATTGATAAACAAAACAAAACGTTAATTGTTCACAGAAAAGGCGCAACACGTGCAATATGCGCAAATCATCCATCTCTTAAAAAAACGCGCTTTTTTAATAGCGGCCATCCTGTTCTAATACCGGGCTCAATGGGTAGCGCGTCTTATATTTGTGTAGCACAAAGCAAAGCAAAAGATACGCTATATAGTGTGTGCCATGGCTCTGGTAGATTGTTAGGAAGAAGAGCCGCTATAAAAAAACTAAAAGGCACTGATTTTGTCACTCAACTAAAAAAAGAAGGCATTCTAATATTATCTGATTCAAAAAAAGGCATATTAGAAGAAGCACCAAGTGCATATAAAGACATTGATTTAGTAGTGAGTATCGTTGAAAAAGCAGGCCTAGTTACAAAAGTTGCTAAATTAAAACCATTTGGAGTAATAAAAGGATAAAAAATAATTAAGGATGTATGTTATGGTTGATTTTAAAACATTATGTAATGAAACAGCAAAAAAATTTTTAGAACTTAAAGAAAGCTTTTTTCTGATAAAATCTATTGCAGATACAATTGCTTTGGCTTTTAGAAATAACAACAAACTATTGATTTTTGGCAATGGTGGGTCTGCAGCAGATGCTCAGCATATGGCAGCAGAACTTGTAGGCAGGTTTTTAAACGATAGAGTCCCATTGCCTGCTATTGCGCTTACTACAGATACATCAATCTTAACAAGCGTGTCTAATGACTATTCTTACGATATCATCTTTGAGCGTCAAATTGCAGCTTTGGGTGCGCCGCATGATATAGCTTTGGGTATTTCCACTAGCGGAAACTCAAAAAATGTTTACTTAGGCTTAAAAAAAGCAAAAGAGTTGGGTATGAAAACAATTGGTTTGCTTGGAAAAAATGGTGGTATTATTAAAGATATATGCGATATAAGTTTTATTGCTAATTCTGATTATACGCCTACCATACAAGAAATACATATATTTGTTATACACAATATTTGCGCCTTGATTGAGGATTTATGGACAAAATAAAATCATTTCAAGAAATTAAAGATATAAGTGAAACTTTAAAAACGCAAGGCAAAAAGATTGTCTTTACTAATGGTTGTTTTGATATTATTCATGCGGGACATGTAAATTACTTAAAAATAGCAAAAGCTCTTGCAGATATACTAATTGTTGGCTTAAACTCAGATAGCTCAGTTAAAAAAATTAAAGGCGAAAAAAGACCAATAAATAATCAATACGACAGAGCAGCTGTGCTAAGTGCTTTTTGCTTTGTTGATTATGTCGTAATATTCGAACAAGAAACGCCGTATGAGTTAATCAAACAAGTTAAGCCACACATATTGGTAAAAGGCGCAGATTGGCAAGATAAACCTGTTATAGGCTCAGATATTGTTGTCCAAAATGGTGGTAGCGTAATATTAATTGATTATATGCAAGGAAAGTCCACTACATCAATAATTGAAAAAATTTTAAAAATCTATGGATGTATTGAGTAAATTTTTAGATTTCTTAAAAAGCAATTATCAATCGCCGCATACTGTAAGCGCTTATTTTTTGGATGTTGCACAATTTATTGAGTACAAAAAAACATACGAAGTATCAGAAAACGATATTAATGCATATATTGTTTTCTTAAAAAACAACAAAAAAAGCCCAACTACAATAAAACGCAAACTCTCATCATTAAGCCTTTTTTA
>JAVRLY010000108.1:2121-3719 GCA_031960885.1 Desulfurella sp.
ACAGCGTACGATAAATTTCACCCTTTAAACAAAAATTGATTATTTTTTAAAGCATAAATACCAATCTACACAATCATAGCCTTCATTTAGCCTTTGCTTTGCGCCATCAACAGTTAGTGGAGCGCTTACTATTACTTTTTCCTCATCAAACTCCCAAACTTGTTTTGAACTGACCCAATTAGCAGGTGTAGCTACTTTGTCTGAATCTGTTTTTTGCAATGCATCTAATAGCCTGATAATCTCTTTTATGTTTCTACCATTTGTTAGGGGATAATACAGTATAGCTCGAATTATGCCATTTGGGTCAATGAAAAATACAGCCCGAACTGTTGCTGAACCACTTGCTTTTGGATGTAACATACCGTATAGAGACGCTACTTTTCCCATAGGATCGCCAACTACAGCAAATTGAATCTTTTCATTTGTCTTTTCTTCAATATTCATAATCCAGGAAATATGAGAAAAAATTGAATCAACGGAAAGTCCAAGAATTTCGCAATTCCTTTTCTCAAACTCTGAATATGCTTTATTAAATGCAATAAATTCTGTTGTGCAAACAGGCGTATAATCGGCAGGGTGAGAAAAAAATACCACCCATTTACCTTTAAAACTATCTGGGAAATTAATAGAACCTTTTGTTGTTTGTGCTTGGAACTCTGGTGCCCTCTCCCCTATCAATGGCAATCTAATCTCATCCATAACTACCTCCATAAAAATGATTATTTTATTCAAATATATACTACAATTACATACATTTCAAGCTCAAATTATCTGACTTATATCACTAAGCTACAAAATTTGATGCTAAAGAATTAAAAGTCTAAATTTGTTGTCAAAAGCTTATTTAGAAGCTCATAGTCTGTTAAATCAGCTTTGATGGGTGTAATAGACACAAATTGGTGTTCGAGTGCCCAAAAATCAGTATTTTCAGAATCATTTGTTTTTATCAAATGTCCACCTATCCAAAAATAATAATTTTTTCTTGGGTCTTGGCGCTGAATAATATTTTCTTGGTAAATTCTAGAGCCTTGTATGGTAAATTTGACACCTTTGATTTGAGCTAATTCAAGATTTGGAACATTAACATTCAAAATTGTTCTGCCATCTAACTCAAGACTATCAAACTTATTTATAATTTTTTTAGCATAATAAAATGCACTTTCAAAATACTTTGGCCCTTCATCCCCACATGCAAGACTAATGGCAAAAGATTTTATACCAAGCAGCCTTGCTTCAAATGCAGCTGCTACGGTGCCAGAATAAATAACATCTTCCCCTAAATTTGCACCATTATTTACACCGGAAACTACTAAATCAGGCAAATTATATTTGAATAAATACCTAATAGCCATTAAAACACTATCCGCAGGCGTTCCATCAATAACATATGTATTTTTTTCTATTTCCCTTAGTCTAAGTGGCCTGTGAAGCGTTAGCGAGTGGCTAGAGCTACTTCTGTTTCTATCTGTCGTTACAATAAAAACTTCATGCTCTGTTGACAAATAATCTTTTAAACCCTTTATGCCTTCTGAAAAATATCCATCATCGTTTGTGAGCAAAATTCTCATAACATGTGTTTGTTATATTACCAATTTGAT
>JAVRLY010000109.1:0-3693 GCA_031960885.1 Desulfurella sp.
TTCTGCCGCACCACCAGCAATTAGACCCAATCCGAATTGCTGTACCATGTCCTGTTTTACAAAAAGCAGTGCAAAACCCAAAGCCGCAACCGCAAAACCCGTAATATATGGGCTATTCGCTAAAAATCCTATGTTTTGTTTGCCAGTTGTAGTGTTTACAGTTGCAGCATACTTATTTAATTCATAACACGAAGCGCCTGCAACGGCACCACCAGCAAGAACAATAGCCGCATCTTTCCATTCGCTGACTCTTGTCTCATTAAATTTAGCCATAAAGAAAATCGCCTCCTTAGAAATATCCTAATTTTAGGATAATCTATTTGAGGCAAAAAGTCAATTGATCATTTTATAGCATTTTATAGCATTTTATCGTATATGTCCACATATTGAGAAACAGATTGTTAAGTCAATTGATACTTTTTATTTACCCAAAACTTGCGTTTAGAGAGGACTTTAGCGTTGTGTAAGTATATTTCATCATCAAAGGTGTCAAACTCTTCACTACGAGCCCGTTAGACGTGTCAATATTTTTCATATTTTACTTAGAAAATGCTTCAAGTTCCTGTTCAAATTTTTCATCAGAAAAAAGTTCGTCAGCGCTCCCTATCCCATAAGCATTTTCTATCGCATTCACAACTATAAAGTGATATTGTTTTAATTGTGTTTCCATTAAATCATCTGGTATGCTTAGACTTTTTCCGAGTTGTTCCTGATCTTCCTTCCTGTTTAATTTGAAAATAAAGGCAAAGTGCATTTGTCGAACAACAGCCAAGTCAATGTCTTGAGTCGCTTGAAAAATAAATATTAAATCATTTCCACGCTTTGCCGCATTTCTAAGAAAGTTTAGCAAACCACGAGAATGCTTATGCTTGGGCACATAACGATAAGCCTCTTCAAATACATATATTTTATTATGATATCTATTCATGTCGTCTGTCCAAAAATCTAACATCGTAGATATATTCGCATCCTCTAAGGCTGATAAATTAAACAAAACATGTGAATTAGCGTCTGATGCAAAATCTGCTGCTTTTTTAAATGAAAAGTGCATATACTTATCTAAACTAAAGAAATTTGTACCATAAACGTCTATATTATCAAATCCATATTTTCCCGTAGCATACGATTCTTGTTCATCAAAAATAACAATCTGCTTTTGATCTTCCTGACTCATATAATGTAAAAGCCTTTGGGCTAAATACGTTTTACCCGATCTGGAAGGTCCAACTATCATTACATTCATGTTTATCTACCTCCTCCATATATTGAAAATCTACCAACATTTAAAACTGGAATCGCTTGTGTTGTGCTTTGCGCTGTGTTTGCATTAGATTGTTTTGAAACATTGTCAGATGTATGAGACGGTGCTGGCGTCAAGAACATCATTAAAACCAAAAAACCGATAAGTATAAATATTTTTGTCGTGGGTTTAGTTTTGGTAGCAAAACTGCCTAATATTTCCCCAATATCTTCGCCAACCAACAAAAAACTAATACCATCGGCCATCTCGTGAAACTCTGCACGCCACGCTTCTTGATCTTCTGGTGCTATTTTACGCACACGAATGCCAATACTTGCCACTATATCAATCAGAGCACTTAATCCCTTTTGCTGATATTCTTGAAGTTTTTCTTTGCTAAGTTTTATTTTTTCTCGCGCTTCATTATTTGGTTCTGAATCCTCCTCATAATCTTCGTCCGATTCTTCATCATATCCCAACAGATCTTCTTCTGATTCTTCAGTATCTGGTGGAGGAACTGGGATCTGCTTAGACGCTTTTAGTGTTTGGAGTTTTTCATAATCACGCTGTAATTCTTCATCGTCTTTCCACACATCGGCTTTTTTAACTTCTTCTTCGCCTGTATCTTCATCATAAATGGTTTTCATTTTACAAACCTCCTCTTTGTGCCGCTATTTCTGCCGCTGTCAAAATAGGATTTCCATTATCGTCATATTCACGGTGCTTTTTAATACTATTAAATAATTGCTGACCATAGGTAGACAAATCTACTGGTGATTCCGTTTGAACTGGTTGCTGGGATTGTGCTGATTGAGCCTGCACTGGCTGTGTGGCGGTTTGAATGTTTTGCTGTTGCGTTGGTTGAGATTGTTGAACTTGTTGTGTTGGCTGTTTACCTTTTGAAATTCGTGTGAGCATTATTATAAGAAGAAGTGCAACTACTCCGCCCCCTATACCAAGCGCTGGCAATAACCATTTATTCTTTTTTTCACTCTTTTTATCAATATTATCCGAATAATAATCTGATTCCTTAACCTTTCTTATATCATCATCTGGTAAAACAACGCCTTTTTTCTTTTGACCTTTTACTCTTACTTCCTCTTCGCCCTCTTCCTCTTCTTGATCGTTGTCTCTGCTCATGCCATATTGTTTATAACCTTTCACAGTCTTTTCCGAGGGTGGGAAGCGAGATAATAAAATCAAGCGTTGAACATTAAGCCTGCCTAATTTATAATAATCTTTATTTGCTTTGTTTTTTTCTTTCTCAATTTCTGCAGCAATAGGATCTTTTTTACTATCTAAACTAACTTTTGAATCTTGCTGTTCAATACCTTCTTTTGAATTATCTTTATTTTTGCTCGTCTCTATCACCTCGTTTGAAGGGTTGTTATTGGGTTCTTCTGGTGCCTTATCTTCTGAAGGCGCAGACTCTTGCGCTGGTTGCGATTGTTCTTGTAATTTTTTTATTTGTTCTAAGAGTTCTTGATCCTTTTTGTCATATTCTGCTTTTTGCTTTTCCAACAGTTCCTTTGTTTGCTTTTCCCATAGTTCCTTATTTTCTTTAGTCTCTTTCTCATGTTCTTCGTCTCTTTGTGCTAATATGGCTTGAATTTTTCTCTCATTGTCTTGTCTTAATGCTTCAAGTTCCCGCCTTAAAGCAATAATTTCCATCTCTTTCTTTTTTGATTCTTCTGTTGTTTCAACGTTTTGAGTTACCTGCTTTACCGTCTCAATCTCCTTTGACTCAACTTCCTTAGCAGGTTCTTCTTTTTTTACCTTAGTAATTGTTTTAGCCTTATCTTTCTTTTTTTCAACTTTCTTAGCAGATCTGTTTCTTTTGACTTTAGTAACTTTTTTAGTCTCACTTGCTTTTTGAGGGTGCTGTTTATTTTCAACAGTACTTTTATTATTGACTGCTTGAACTTCCTTTACTTTTGATTGAGAGGTATCTGATTTATCATCTTTATCAACATCTTGCTTTTTTTCAATATTTTTTGACTGTTTTGGCTTATCCTTCTCTTTTTGTTCCTTAATAGTCCCTAATTTTCTCAATATATTTCCATATATCTGCGATTTTTCGCTTTGATCTATCGGCAATTTTTCTAAAAGGCTTTTGAAAAGTTTTTGTACGCTAACTTCCTCTGTATCGGTTATATAAAAATTAGCAATATTTTGTTTAATCTCTTCAACGTTTACATTCGAAAAATATTTATCAAAAAGAGATTCCACTTCTGCTAAATTTTGTTTTGCTTTCTCAGAAGGATTTGAAACGTTATAAGCATTAGAAATAATATTGCCGTCTTTTCTATCAATTAAATACTGTAATAAAGCGTTCATTCCTCCTCCCTCCCTTCCACTTATTTTTTGTGTTTAAATAATAATATAAGCACTCCAACTATTGCAGCACCGATTCCAGCAAATAAAAGCCAGTTTGTCTTTGAACTCGTTGGCGT
>JAVRLY010000110.1:0-3637 GCA_031960885.1 Desulfurella sp.
TTTAAAAAAGCTTTAGTGAGAGCTAATAATACTATTTATAATAGCTTTTTGCTGTTCGCTAAACATCGCAGGGTTTATTGTTTTAAGCATATTGTTTATTTTTTCCAATTCGTTTAATTTTTTGTAACAGTAAATGAGATTAATATATGCGGCAGCTGATGGTTTTATCTCAATTGATTTATTTAATAAACTAATTGCTTGATTGTACTTGCCTTCTTTAATATATATACCCGCAAGGTCGTTTAAGGCAAATGGGTCTTCTTGAATAGAAAGATACTTTTTTAGCAATAATTTTACCCTATAAAAATCATTTTGTTCAATACTTTGGTTTATTTCTAATGCTAAATTTGCCAATATAGCGCCTTTTTCTTCTTGGTATGATATAACATTTTTTAATTGTTTTTGTTTAGATAACTCAACAGTGGTATCTTTAATGGTAGAATTGCTATTTTGGTGTGGGATATATAAAGAGCTATTTGCAATACTAGTAGCATTCGATTTTTGAGGGTTAGGGTTAGGGTTAGGGTTAGGTTGAGAGTTAGATTTTAAATGCGCCTGCGTTTTTTGAACTTTTGATTGCTCAATGGAAGCTGTGTTGTTTTGTGTGTGCGTTGCATTTGTGGAATTTTGCACTTTTGAAATAGTAATGTTTTGAGGCTTTTCTAGAGACTTTGGTGTATTGGTTCCAATAATATTTGATAAATGTAGCAATAGTGTGCCCACAATTATTGAAGCAAAAAACAAAACAAACCATTTAATGTTGCTTTTTTGGGGTTTTTTAATAAATTGAGCAGGCTTTATATTATTGTTTTTATCTAATCTCTTTAGAGCTTCGTATAGTTTACTCATTTTTTAAAATCACCGGTTTTATCATGATAACTAGCTCTTTGTTGTTAATTGAGTCCTGATTTTGTTTAAACAGGTTGCCTACAATTGGTAAATCGCCAAGCACTGGAATGCGTGTATTTGTTTTATTAATCTGTTTGCTTATAAGTCCACCGATTACTATCATCTGGTTGCTTTGGGCAGAAACTTGCGTGGTTGCTTCTTCTAAGTCTACTTGTGGCAGCGTATAAGAGTTTTGGCCTATTGTAGTAGGCGTCAAGCTTACAACGGTGCTCTTAATAGGCGTAATGCTTAAGTTTACAGTATTTGTGGTAGTATTGATATATGGCACAACGCCTAACATTACTCCATCAAACACACTATTTAAATTCACCGTTGGCTGCGTTGTAGATGTGCCGCCAGAAACGGTTGTCGTTGTAATTTCTACAGATTGAATATATGAATAACTTGTACCTACACTAATTAGAGCAGGTTGACCATTTGTAACCAAAATTCTAGGGTTCGATATTATCTTCACATTGCCATATTGAGCAAGGGCATTTAAAAGCACGCCAAAATTGTTTGTGTTAAATGTAGCAGCAATGCCAGAAGGCATAGTAGCGCCATTTGAAGTAATGGGTGGGGCTGTGCCAAATTGTGCGGGAGCATACGGAAATGTTTGTCCATTAATCTGGGGTGGATAGTTTGCGTTTGAACCACTTGTTTGAAGAGAATTGCCACTTACTTGAGATAAGTTTTGTTGGATTGTAAACCTACCATTTGCAGCCCTAAGCAAAGCATTCCAGTTTATGCCATAGCTTGATGAATCATTTAAATCAACTTCCACAATTTTAACTTCCAGTAAAACTTGGGAATTGTAATGTGCTTTTAGGTTTTCAATGTATTTTGAAATAAGATGTAAGTTTTGTTCTTTGTCTTTTACCACAAGCAAACCAATAGAAGGATCGAGTGAATATTTGCCATCTTTACTTAACATTGCCTTAAGCGTATTTTCTATTTGGGCATACACATCTGTTACCGATGTGCCAATAGAATCTGTGATTTTAAACTCGCCTGTTAAAGGTGTAGATACAGAACCACCAGTTGCGCTGGATGCTGATTGAGTTGCAGAACCCAATACATCGCCACCCACAGACATATTTGCCTGCTTTTTTGATGCTATAAAATTGAGATAAAATATCTTTGTACCAAACTCCTTAACATACAATGTTTTGCCTTTTATTTCATACACAAGGTCTAAAGCTTGAGATAGAGCATCAAGCGCTTCTTTTATGGGTGTGTGTTGAAATGAAACCGTAACAAGCGGTACATAGTGAATTGTGTTTTCACTTTGTGAGGTTTGTTGGGGTAGTAATGCTTGATTTCTTTGAAGGTTTTGTGTTTGAACTTGTGGCAAAGTATTCTGTGGATTCTGTGGATTTTGTTGCAATGTATTTGGTGTATTTAATGCTTGAGTTGGGTTTAATGTAGTTTGGGACTGATTTGGGTTAACTGGCACAAATTGTGGATTATATTGGTATTGCGGATAAAAAACATTAGGGGTTTGAGTTTGGTGTGATTTTTCAGAAATACTTTCTAAGTTAGAATCAATAACTACGTTAAGTCCAGCAACTTTTCCTATTGTATAGTAAACATCTTTAAAATTTGCATCCTTTACAATTAGGTTAATATACTGAGTATTTATAGGCGATAAGTTTTCAAATTGGGGTTCATAATGTATTGTATTTTTTTGTGGCTCAACAACATTTTGCGTTTCAGATTTTATACTAAAATCATTCTTTGCTATTTCTTGACTTGTAGCGCATGATGCTAATACAAAGCACAAAACTAAATATTTAAGGTATTTTAACATAAATTGTTTGCCTCCCAATTGGTGTTTGTAAGATAACATAGTCATAAGCGATTTTCAACACTTTAAAATCTGGCCCAGATTCACCTTCGCGGTATAAATCGCCGTTCAAAAAACAAAAATACCCATATTTATCTTTTGATATAATGGTAAGTTGCGGCATCTCAAAGCCATTTTCAAGCATTTTAAAGTTTTTTGTTATTAAAAAAATTTCTTTTGCATGCTCATGCTGGTAAGCTTTTTGTGGTTTTATGTCGTTTATATGTAAATTTTGTATATCTAGTAAACTTTGAGAAAGCGTTTGCGCGCTGAAGTTTTCTGGTTTAATTGGAAGTATAAATCCTATCAGGATAAATACAAAAGGTATATACACGATAAATTTTTTAAGTTCAGATACCTTCATAGCCCTACTTTAAAACCCGACATAGTGCAATTTAAAGTATTGTTTTGTGAACTTATTGTAGCGTTGTTTACAATTACTGTGTTTGATTTATACAAATTATCAATCTGTGCAATCAATTTTTGTAAATTATTTTCACTTAGAAATATATTAAAATTGGTTCTCACATTTAGGTCTATTTTGTGAATTAATGGTATTTGAGCGCTCAATTCTTGTATTTTTGGTTTAACTTGACTTAATTCGTTGATTGAATTACTAGTAGAAGCAATTTGAGCATCTATTTGCGCTAAATTTGCCTTTGTATAGCGATAAAAAATAATAGCAAACACAAAAAATAGCGCTGAAATAGTACAAATTATCAAACTTTTAAGCTGATGGCTCATTTTTTTCCTCAATCTTCACATCAAAGAATAGTTTGTTTTGCAAATAATACATATTTGATAAATCAATTTTAAAGTATTTTGATAATTTTTTCAAAAACTCATTGTACGCGCCTTTGGCTTCATCTAAATTACCAAACACAACGCCTTTTAGCTCAATTG
>JAVRLY010000111.1:0-3621 GCA_031960885.1 Desulfurella sp.
CTTAATTTGACACAGCCGTTTTTTGTATTTATACAAAATATACCATTTAGCGAATTAGGATTAGGCATAGTTGGTGTTTTGATTTTAAGTTGGGTAGGTGCATATATTTACTACAAAAAAGCACTTGTAAAAATCAAAGCAAACTAATGCGAGGTTCTTTATGAAAGCAATACCAGTATTTACGTTTGTGATATTTGCACTACTGTTTTATTTAAAAGCTAGCGCTAGCGAAGTCACGTCAAATTCTGACATAAACATTTACGGTTCAATCAAGCAATACTTTGTGTGGGGCAACAACAATTACACGCCCCCACCTCCAACATACCCAGCAAATACAGCATACAATGGTTTGCAAAAAGGCTTTTCATCTAACGTTTTTCAAACATATGCGGGTACAACTAAATTGGGTATGGATATAAAAGGCAATAAAGTTGAAGCTAACATAGAAAGCGATTTTGAGTCAGATGATAACACACTATGGCTTCTAAAAGCATATTTTAAGTATGAGATAAACGATAACCTATCTTTATTGATTGGACAAGCAAACATGGTAGGCGAGTTGAATACAGTTTCTGATAATTACTACGCTATGCCAGGATTTAATCAAACATGGCCATTTGGCACAGACCAGATAAGGCTAGATGGCAAATTTGAAACCCAC
The DNA here is from genome assembly GCA_031960885.1 of Desulfurella sp. Lineage (GTDB taxonomy): Bacteria > Campylobacterota_A > Desulfurellia > Desulfurellales > Desulfurellaceae > Desulfurella. The sequence continues at coordinate 662 of JAVRLY010000111.1, forward strand.
TCGCTCATTATAAAACCAACAATTGCTTTAGAAAACTTAAATCGTTTTTTTCTAACAGATGACGAGATAAAAAACAAAAACATTACTACAAAACTACCAGGTATAGGAACAAAGCTTGATGTAGAATTTCCTTTTTATGGTTCAAAAGCAAGAACCTATACATTTTTAGAAACACAACAAATTTATCTTAACTCAAAAGATTCTCATTGGCCGTATGTATTTGGTATTGGCACAAGCTTGCCAATAAATAATTTGACGCTTATGTCTGAATTTGTTTATGGAAAAGGCGCAACAAACTATGTAGGGCTTATTGAAGCAGGCACAAGTGACACTAATGAAACTGAAGTGCCAAATTCTTACAGTGATACATCTTCGGCAAGGCGTTTTAGGGCTTACAATATAGAGGCAAGCTATACTTTGTCTGATATTTGGTCAGTGTATGGTGGGTATGATAAATTAAACTTTATGAATGATTTAAATACAGCAAATCAATCAATTTGCTCTTCAGATGGCAGGTTTGTAGGTATAAGCTACAATTTAACAAAATCAACTACACTCAAGCTAGAGTACGACATATTTAAAACCCAATACTACAACAACCAAAGCTCTTTAACAACTGCTTGGGCAAGGCAATTGTTCTTAAGCGCACAGTATGATTTTTAAAAGGTTATTGTTACTTTTGTACCTGTATTTTGTGTGCTTTCAATTTCTATTTTAGCATTGTGTAAATCTAAAATTTCTTTTACAAGGCTTAGGCCAAGACCTAAGCCTTCGATATGCTTTGATCTAGATGGGTCAACGCGGTAAAATGTATCAAATACTTTGTCTATAGCTTCTTTGGGTATACCAAATCCACTATCAATAATTTCAACTTTATTGGGTGGACTAATTACAATATTTATCGTACCAGCTTCTTTATTGTATTTTATAGCATTGTCTAAAATATTTAAGAAAACCTCCATTATAAGTGTTTGGTCTGCTTCAATATTAAAATTAGAGCCTTCAAGCGAGTATGTGATGTGTTTTTTATCTAATTCATGTTTTAATATCGAAATGGATTTAAGAATTATTTCTTTTATATCGCAAGGTTTCTTTTCTAAAAGCTGTGTATTTTCTATCTTTATCATTTTTAGCAGCGTTTGTATAATTGCTTCCATGTGATGCGCGCTTTCTCTTATCTGATTGATTGTACTTTTATATTCTTCCAAACTACGCTGTTTTCTTAGCGCAATTTCTGTTTCCATCAGTATTACGCTTAACGGTGTTTTAATTTCATGCGAAACATCAGCAATAAATTGCTTTTGTTTAGTAAATAGTCTATCGAGTCTTTCAAAAGTGCGATTGAATGCTGTGGCAAGTGGTTTTAATTCTGTAGCTACATTTTCATCAATATAACTGTATCTTAGGTTGGATTCAGACAGTTTATTTATAGTATTAGAAATTTGTTTTAACGGTTTAAGCATTGCATTTACAATTAATATGCCGCCCAAAGCACTTAGAACAATTGCAACTAATATTGCTATAGATAATATTCCTAGATAAGTTTGAAGCAAATCAATTTCGTCATCAATGTCTTGGGCACATTCAACTATAAAATGCTTTTTATTTATAAAAAAATCATACGAGACTATACGTACTGGTTCACCTCTTAGATTGACTGTTTTTGCTGATTGTAACATTGGTAAAGTGTATCTACCTAAAGATGGGGATTTTTCTATTATTTTAGAATCTTGAATGATTTGAAAGTAATGTTTTGAATTTTGAGAATAATCTTTTAATATTTCATCTGAGAATTGAAAATTTATACCTTCATCTTCAGCAATAAGTGTGGCTATAGCTTTTGCTTTTGTATTCAAAGCATTGTCAACCGATTTTAATACGACGCTTTCAAGGCTAAAGTATAAAAAAACCCCTAATGCCCCAAAAATTACAAAGGAAATAATACAATAGTATATAAATAGTCTTAACTTTATTGAATTCACTCTCTTAAACTGTAGCCTAAGCCTCTAACTTTATGAATAAGTTGTTTACCAAAATTTCTATCAATTTTATTTCTAATTCTATTTATAAAAACATCAATAACATTGCTGTCCAAATCAAAGTCTTCATTATACATATGTTCGATTATCATTGAGCGACTTAAAACTTTATTTTTGTTAAGAGCTAAATATTCAAGCAAAGTATACTCTTTTGCAGAAAGCTCAATTAACTTGTTTGCCCTTTTAACTGTTTTTCTTACAGTGTCAATTTCTAAATCATCTATCTTAATAATAGGTGTTGATACTAAATATTTACGCCTTACAATAGCTCTTGTTCTAGATAGCAATTCTTCAAATGAAAATGGTTTTGTGAGATAATCGTCTGAACCACTATCAAGTCCCAAAACTTTGTCTTGCACTGCATCTTTGGCCGTAAGAATAATTATGGGTGTAGAATTATTTTGCTCTCTAAGTTTTTTTAATATACTTATTCCATCTATTATAGGTAGCATTATGTCAAGTACTATACAATCATAAATATTGTTTTGAGCTAGATAAAGCCCATCTTCGCCGTCATATGCAACATCAACCGCAAATCCTTCTTCTTCATACCCTTTTTTTATCAAATTTGCCAATGTTTTTTCATCTTCTACAACTAAAATTCTCATATAGATAACCTTACCTTAAACTTAAAAATTTTTCAAGAGAAAAAGGAGGGGGCTTCCCTCCTTGTTTAATCCTCTTGCTCGCTACTTTCTTTTTCTGAGTCAAGCTTGTCTTTTTCAGTTTTTAACACTTTTGCATTTCCAGCATCAACTTTCACTTCGTTGATTTGGTTATTTGATGCAATTTCGACACCCCATACTAAATAACCATCCTCATTTTCTAGTTCAGCTTTGATAATTTTACCAGGCTGAGCTTTTAACGCACTAGCTATGGCTTGATCAAGTGTTACTTTTGAGAGATTTGCATAGTTTGCTT
>JAVRLY010000112.1:0-3522 GCA_031960885.1 Desulfurella sp.
CAGTACTAATTGTATTTTTGCGGCTGACTTTTAAGTCAGTCGCTTTTTTACTAATGATTTTTTATGCTCAAGATATTTGATTCTATCTTTCATATTATTGATTATCGGTATAAAATAATTGAAAATGAAGGTTATGTGCCACCTGAGTTTTTGCCAAAAGACTACTTACGTATTATGGGTATATATGATTTACAAGGTGGTGTTGTTGTATCGGGTTCATTTCAAGGGACAGATATCGATTTTTTAAAATCTGCATTGTCAATGTTAGGCAAGCGTTATGTGGGTGTTATAAATTATGACCCAAACTACAGCGACTTAGATTTAATTAATTTAGATAAGCTGGGCGTAAGAGCCATAAGGTTTAATATTAAAAGGGGCACAAAGGAAATCATAGATTATATTGAATATGCATCAAAACGTGTTTTTGATATAGTCAAATGGCATAGTGAAATTTATATTGACTCAATATATATATCTGCTATGAAAGATAAATTATTAAACATTCCACGCCTTGTAATAGATCACTTAGGATTGTCTAAAGACGGTTTTAATAATGTGTTGGATTTAGTTGAAAAAGGTGCATTTGTTAAAGCAAGTGGTTTTGGTAGACTTGATTTTGACCCAATATGGGCTATAAAACAAATTGTAAAAATAAACCCAGAAGCTTGTATATTTGGTAGTGATTTGCCATCTACAAGAGCAAAAAGACCTTTTTCGGTAAGCGATATTAACCTAATAAAAGATAGTTTTGATGAATACCAATGCGAAAGTATCTTTTATAAAAATGCGCTAGCTTTGTATAAAATTAAGACTTAAAAAGCTAATTATTCAGCTTTAAGCGGCCTACTCATAAGTGAATTAATGGATTCAAAAGCGTCTTTTTTGTTTACAATGATATTGTAAAGCTCATTTATAATAGGTGTTTCAATAGAGTATTGTTGGGATAACTTGTAAACAGCCATTACGGTATTTAAGCCTTCTGGAACGCCTTGTAAATCACTTAAAATTTCGTCAATGTCAACACCTTGAGCTAGTTTAATGCCCAATGTGCGATTCCTACTTAGATTACCTGTAGTGGTAAGCACTATATCACCAATACCTGCAAGGCTTAGAATTGTCCTTTTTTTACCACCAAAAAATTTATATATCATTGTTATTTCTGCAAGCCCGCGTGTTATTAATGCAGCCCTTGCATTCTGGCCTAAATTTAAGCCATCACTAATGCCGCATGCTATTGCTAAAACATTTTTTAGGGCGCCCAAATATTCAATACCCAAATAATCTGAAGATGTATATACCCTAAAATAATGCGTATTAAACATATCTTGTATTTGTTTAGCTAATTTTTTATTACTTGAGGCTACAACCGAAGCAGTGGGCAGCTCTAAAGCTACTTCACGTGCAAAATTAGGGCCAGATATTACGCAAAATTGTTCTTTTTTTATACCCATAGTTTGAAACATAATCCCAGATGGTGTCAAAAATGTTTCAACTTCAATGCCCTTGCTTAGGCTTAGAGCTATATCTACTTTAATAGAAAATTTTTTTATGAAATTTCTTAAATACTTTACAGGTACTCCAAAAATTCCAATGTGAGCATTTTTTGGCGTATCAAAAATCAAATTTCTAGATAAATTAATGCCTTTTAGGTATTTGTCATTTCGGTATGTTGATTGCAAAATTTTTACAATTTCACTATTTCTTGTACATAGACAAACGCTAATATTTTTTTTTGCAAGCAAATTGGCTATAGTTGTTCCCCAACTGCCAGCGCCGTAAACGCAAATTTCATACATTTTTATAGTAAATACAAGCTAGACCATAAAAAGTCAAATTTGGCTCAAAATAATCTACTTGCTTGATTTCTTTAAGAAAAAAAGAAGCATCGCCGCCCGTAAATACAACTGTTGGGTTTTGCATTTCAAGCTTTAATCTTTTAATAATTCCTTCTACCATTTCAATATATCCAAAATAAATACCACTTCTCATACTTTCCTGTGTGTTTTTGCCAATAATGCGTATGGGTCTTTCCAAACTGATTTTAGGTAATTTAGCTGTATGTTGGGCAAGACACTCCATTGATATATTAACACCTGGTGCAATTACACCACCCAAATACTCACACTTTAAGCTTACGCAATCAAATGTAGTGGCTGTACCAAAATCCACAACAATTGCAGAATTTTGACATTTTTCATAGGCAGCTAATGCATTGACAATTCTATCTGCGCCTACTTCTTTTGGGTTATCATAGAGAATTTTTACGCCTGTTTTTAAACCAGCACCAACTTCTTTTGTTTTGACTTTAAAAATTTTTTCTACAGCGCTGATTATTTTTTGTGTCAAATATGGTACGACAGAACTAATGATTGCGCCTTCAATGTTGAAATTTAAACCATTTATTCTAAATAAATCGTAAAGCAGTATAGTTACCTCGTCATCTGTCCTATTTATTGTACTAATGCGAAAAGTATGTGTAAGTGTATTGCCTTCAAAAACACCAAAAGCAGTTGTGGTGTTTCCCACATCAATTGTTAAAAGCATAAGCTCACCTATTCTACAATAACTTTTGCTATCAATTTTTTACCTACCCTTAATACAAAGCTATCACCTTTTTTAATTTGTAAAGTAGTATCTTCTACTACTTTATCTTCAATATACACACCTTTTTGCTCAATTAAACGTTTCGAATTTGATGAGGAATCGCTAAACCCAATTTGTTTAATTAAATGACATATCCAGATTGTAGGTGAATCGATTTTTATTTTTAATTCTTTAATTGATTGTGGTATTGTTTTATGTGTTAGTGCATCAAATGTTTCTTTTGCTTGTTTAGATTGTCCAGGCCAAAATCGCTCTACAATTTCTATCGCCAGTTGTTCTTTTACAATTTTTGGGTTTAATGCGTCAGATGCAATTTTTTGTTTGTAGACTTTAATCTCTTCTAGGCTTTTATTTGATAGTAGCTCAAAGTATCTAAACATTAGCTCATCAGATATAGACATAATTTTGCCATACATGTCATTTGGGTTTTCATTTAAGCCAATATAATTGCCTAGTGATTTGCTCATTTTTTGTTTTCCATCAATGCCTTCTAAAATTGGCATCATAAGGATGCTTTGAGGCCTTTGATTAAATTTAGCTTGCAGCATCCTTCCAACTAAAAGGTTGAATTTTTGGTCTGTGCCACCAAGCTCAATATCAGCCTCAAGTGCCACAGAATCATAGCCTTGAATAAGTGGATACATGAACTCTTTTATAGATATGGGTTTTTCGTTTTTAAATCTTGTTTGAAAATCATCTCTTTCTAGCATCCTTGCGACACTCATATATCCAGCAAGTTCAATTAAATTTGCTGCAGTTAATTTTTCACACCATGTAGAATTGTATACAATTTTTGTTTTATCTTTGTCTAGGATTTTAAATACTTGTTCTTTGTATGTTTGAGCATTTTCATTAACTTCTTCTTTAGATAATGCGGGCCTTGTTTGCGATTTTCCAGTTGGGTCACCGATGGTTGCT
>JAVRLY010000113.1:0-3551 GCA_031960885.1 Desulfurella sp.
TTTTCAATTATTTTATACCGATAATCAATAATATGAAAGATAGAATCAAATATCTTGAGCATAAAAAATCATTAGTAAAAAAGCGACTGACTTAAAAGTCAGCCGCAAAAATACAATTAGTACTGATAAGAAGCCATTCTTTTGTAGTTTTCAAAACGTTCTTTTGCATCTTCTTGCGCTTTTTCGTAGAGTTTTTCTGCCATATCTGGAAACGAACGCTGCAGTGCAGCATATCTAACTTCACTTAATAGAAAATCTCTAAATTTAGACAAGTCGGGTTCTTTGGAATCAAGTATAAATGGATTTTTGCCTTCTTTTTTAAGCAAAGGGTTGTATCTATATAAGTGCCAATATCCAGCTTCGACCGCTTTCTTCTGTTGTTCTTGAACTTTCGCCATACCTGCTTTTATACCATGCGCTATACATGGAGCATATGCTATAACTAATGATGGTCCAGGGTAGCTTTCAGCTTCTTGCAATGCTTTCAGTGTTTGATTATAGTCTGCTCCCATTGCAATTTGAGCGACATACACATAGCCATAAGTAATAGCCATCAAACCTAAATCCTTTTTCTTTGTGCGTTTGCCTGATGCTGCAAATTGAGCAATTGAAGCCTCTGGCGTAGCTTTTGAAGACTGGCCACCTGTATTTGAATATACTTCTGTGTCAACTACAAGTATATTTACATCTTCTCCAGTTGACAATACATGGTCAATACCACCATAGCCTATATCATAAGCCCAACCATCGCCACCGAATGCCCATATGGATTTCTTAATCAGCATATCTTGGTTTTTTTCTACTACAGATAACAAATCTTTGACATTTGATGAATATTGGTTTTTATTTGCAATAATTTTTGATATTTCAAGTGCTTGCAATTTGGTGATACTTGGACTATTCATATTGTCAAGCCAATTTCTAAATGGTATTTTTGAGGTTTCATCCATATCGCTTTTTACTATTTTATCTACAATGATACGAAGGGCTTCGCGTTGTTGCGTAACAGATAAAGCTATACCCAAACTATACTCTGCGTTATCTTCGAACAATGAGTTGCCCCAAGCTGGCCCCTTGCCTTTAGAATTGGTGCAATATGGCATAGATGGAGCCGAAGCACCCCAAATTGAAGAACAACCAGTTGCTGTGGCTATAATCATCCTATCGCCAAACAATTGTGTTACTAATTTGTCATATGGTGTTTCACCACAACCTGCACATGCACCAGAAAACTCTAATAAAGGCCTTGCGAACTGGCTGTTTTTAACACTATCAGTTGGTACTTCTTTTTCTGTTATGTTTTTAATTGCAAAATCCCAGTTGTCTATATCTTTAGTTTGAGTTTCAATGGGTTTCATTACTAAAGATTTCTTTGGTGTTGGACATACTTCTGCACAACTACCACAACCAGTGCAATCAAGCACATCAACTTGTATTCTATATTCATAGCCTTTTACTTCTTTGCCTATAGCCTTTTTTGTTACAAAATCAGCTGGTTTGTTTTTTGCTTCTTCTTCATTTAATAAAAATGGTCTAATAGCAGCATGTGGACATACGTACGAGCAAAAATTGCACTGAATGCAGTTTTCTGGTATCCATTCTGGTGCATCTATAGCAATACCACGTTTTTCATAAGCAGAAGTACCTGGTGGAAACTCGCCATTTTCTCTTCCGATAAATGCAGAAACAGGCAATGAGTCACCTTCAAGCGCATTCATAACATCTACTACATTTCTAATAAATTCTGGACGATTTGGATCTATTTTCTTTTCATCAATAGGGACATTTTTCCAACTTTCAGGTATATTTACTTTTATAATTGATTCTATACCTTTATCAACTGCTTGAAAATTCATATTTATTACTTTGTCGCCTTGTTTGCCATAGGAGTGAACAATTGCTTCTTTAAGTAATTTTTTAGCAGTTTCTATTGGTATAATGTTTGCTAGTTTGAAAAATGCTGCTTGCATTATCATGTTGATGCGTGCACCAAGACCTATTTCTTTAGCTATTTTCGTAGCATTAACGATATAGAAATTAATATTGTTTTCAGCTAAATAACGTTTCATTTTATTTGGTAATTGCTTATCAAGTTCTGACTCGTCCCAGATGGTATTTAAAACAAATGTACCATTTTTCTTTAGGCCTTTGAGCACATCGTATAAAAACACATATGATTGTTTATGACATGCAATATAATCAGCTTGATCAATTAAATAAGTTGACCTAATAGGTTTTTTCCCAAACCTTAAATGCGATACAGTTACACCGCCGCTTTTTTTAGAATCGTATGCAAAATACCCTTGTGCATAAAAGTCTGTATTATCCCCAATAATCTTAATGGCATCTTTATTTGCACCTACTGTACCATCAGAGCCAAAACCCCAAAACTTGCAACATACAGTATCTTGGTCTGATGTATTGATTTCTTCATCAATAGGCAAAGACAAATGCGTTACATCGTCCACTATGCCAATTGTAAAGTGATCTTTTGGTTTCTCTGATTTGAGATTTTTAAAAACTGCTAATATCTGAGATGGTGTCGTATCTTTTGAACTCAAACCATACCTGCCGCCTACTATGAGTGGCGCATTTTGTACATCATAAAACAGCGTTTTTACATCTTCATACAAAGGCTCGCCTAATGCACCAGGCTCCTTAGTCATATCAAGTGTTGCTATTTTTTTGACACTTTTTGGTAGTATTTCAAAGAAATATTTTGGCGAAAATGGCCTATACAATCTTACTTTAATTAGACCAACCTTTTCGCCTTTTGCATTTAAGTAATCCACTACCTCTTCTATGGTTTCTACAACAGAGCCCATAGCTATGATGATGTTTTCGGCATTTGGGTCTCCATAGTAATCAAATGGTTTATAATTTCTACCCGTTAATTTACTAATCTCATTCATATATGAAGCTACGATATCTGGAACAGCCTCATAAAATACATTAGCAGACTCTCGAGCTTGGAAAAATATATCAGGGTTTTGTGCTGTACCAATGATTTTTGGACGCTCTGGATTTAGAGAATTTTTCTTAAAACGTTCAATTGCATCCCAATCAACAAGTTTTGCTAAATCTTCATAATCTAACACATCGATCTTTTGTATTTCATGAGAGGTTCTAAATCCGTCAAAAAAGTGCAAAAATGGCATTTTCGCTTTAATTGCGCTTAAGTGAGCAACTGCTGCTAAATCCATTGCCTCTTGAACACTACCAGAAGACAAAAGACTAAAACCTGTTTGTCTTACAGCCATTACATCTGAGTGGTCTCCAAATATTGAAAGTGCGTGAGTGGCTACCGTTCTTGCCGCTACATGAAACACACCGGGCAATAGTTCTCCAGCGATTTTATACATATTTGGAATCATCAATAGTAAGCCTTGCGATGCTGTAAATGTTGAAGTAAGCGATCCGCCCACAAGTGAGCCATGCACAGCGCCAGCTGCCCCTGCCTCTGACTGCATTTCCACTACTCTCACCGTTTTGCCGAAAATATTCTTTCTTCCCTCAGCAGACCATGCATCAACTGCTTCTGCCATGTTTGA
>JAVRLY010000114.1:0-3489 GCA_031960885.1 Desulfurella sp.
CGTTTGTAAGTATTACAATTTCTAAAGATGCAAAGTGCTATGAACCGCAGATAGCAACCATGATGAATATGATGAACTCAGATAATTACAATAATGGAAATTACAAAAACGACAATTACATTAACTCTAAATTATCGCAAAATGCTCTAAAAGGAAAAGAGCTGTTTGAATCACTATGCGCTCAGTGTCATGGCGATTATGCTCAAGGCAAAATAGGCCCTAATATACAGGGCGCATCATCAAACGACATTGAATGGGCGCTAAAGAATGTTTCTATGATGGGTTATTTAAAATCAAACCATAAATTGCAAAACGCAAACAATGTCGATTATATATCCGATTTTTTAAAATCCATCAAAGAAACCACTACAAAATGACTTACATGGAAAATATTGCATTGAATTTTGATGATATAAGTTCTTTAAAGTTAGACTTGAAATACAAAACTCTAAAAAAGGTTTGTTATTAAAATAAAGGAAAAAGGTATGGTATTTAGTCTCTAAATATATGGCTACCAAAAAGGAGCGCAAATGGTGGATGCTAGCAATTTAAATACCTGTGATAAAAAAGAAAATACAAAAACATACCAAGTAAATGGCATGAGTTGCGCAGCTTGCGCTATAAATGTAGAAAAAGCACTTAAAAAGGTAACTGGCGTTGTATCATCAAGCGTTAATATTGCAACAGAAAAAGCGACTGTGGTTATAGACCCGCATATAGTTTCAGAAAGAGAAATGTCAAGAGCTGTGAAAAATGCCGGTTACGAACTAGTGCTAATTAATAAAGAAAATCCTATGTCGGAAACGGATGACTCCCAGATAAAACTCAAAATAGCAAAATCCAAAATGTTGTGGGCTTGGTATATTACAGGTCCGCTATCTTTATTAATGATAGCTAATATGAGCGGCTTGACAAACATCTCCTATTTCGGATTAATCAGTCTTATTGCATCATTTATTGTAATATTTATTATCGGCAAATCACTAATAAAATCTGGTCTAAGCGCTATATTACACAAAAGCCTTAATATGGATGTATTGATATTTTTAGGGGTTTGCGCTTCTTATTTAACCGGTATTTTGTCAATTATAGGCTTTAAAATAGCAAACTACTCGGCCGTTGGCGCTATGATTATGGGTTTCTACTTAATCGGCCAATATTTGGAAGCGCTCGCAAAAGGCAGAGCTTCGCAAGCAATTAAAAAACTCATTTCAATGAATTCAAAAACGGCAAATCTTATAAATGAAAGCGGCGAAGTTGTGTCAATTGATGCTAAAGATCTTGTTGTAGGCGACATAGTACTCGTTAAACCTTCAGAACAAATACCTGCAGATGGAATAATTATTGAAGGCGAAACAACAGTTGATGAATCTATGGTAACAGGTGAATTCTTACCAAAAGCAAAGTCCGTTGGCGATTATGTAATTGGCTCATGCATAAACCAATTTGGCGTAATAAAAGTTAGAGTAACAAGTGTTGGAGAAGATACATTTTTATCACAAGTGATAAAACTTGTTGAGCAAGCAATAAGTACCAAAGTGCCAATTCAGCGCTTTGCCGATAAGGTAATAGGCATATTTGTGCCTGCAGTGCTCATAGTATCTCTTGCAACTTTTTTATTTTGGATTTTAGAACCAACAGTAACTCATAAGGTAGCTTTAATTGCAAGCTCAATATTGCCATGGGTTAATCCTAATCTAAATACATTATCGGCAGCTGTATTTGCAAGTATTGCAACTCTTGTAGTGGCATGTCCTTGCGCGTTGGGTTTAGCCACGCCAACAGCGTTAATGGTTAGCTCTGGTCTTGGTGCTAGTCTAGGCATATTAATAAGGTCTGGCGATGCTCTTGAAAGCGCAAAAGATATTGATACAATAGTGTTTGATAAAACTGGAACCTTAACAACAGGTAAGGTTAGAGTATCACAAATCCATTGCGCAATTGATGAAAACGAGTTTTTGAGATTGGTAGCTAGCGCTGAAAAGTATTCAGAACACCCACTGGCAAAGTCTATCGTTGATTTCGCAAAATCAAAAAATGTATCGCTTGTAGATGCGAGCAATGTAGAAATCAAACCCGGCCTTGGCATTAAAGGCACTATTGAAAATAAAACAATAATTATCGGAAATGCGAACTACATAAAAGCCTTCAATCTTGTTTTGCCCCAAGAAGCTTTGATAGATAAAAATAAAGCATATAGCATTGTAATGGACATTAACGGGGAGTATTTAGGCCATATTGTATTTGAAGATACAATAAAAGAAAATGCAAAAAAAGCTATAGAAGAGTTAAAAACAATGGGAATCCGCACAGTAATGCTTACTGGCGACAATGAATCAAGCGCAAGATACATAGGTAGTATTTTAGGGATTGATGAGATTTATTGCAATTTATTACCGCAAGACAAATTAGATCATATCAAGCGTTTGCAAAAAAATCATGTAGTAGCGATGGTAGGCGATGGGATAAATGATGCTCCATCTCTAAAGCAAGCAAACGTGGGTATTGCAATAGGCACAGGCACAGATATAGCTAAAGAAGCAAGCGATATAACCCTAATTGGTTCAGATTTAGAATTAGTAGCAAAAGCTATAAAACTTTCCAAAGCTACGTTTGGCAAAATAAGGCAAAATCTGTTTTGGGCTTTTTTTTACAATATAATTGCCATACCTATTGCAGCTTTAGGCCTATTGCACCCTGCTATTGCAGAAGCGGCTATGGCGGCAAGTTCTGTTAATGTGGTAACAAATTCATTAAGATTAAAAAAATGCAAGCTTTAAGAGAAAATACGCAACAAACATTATTCGGAGCGCTATGGACAAAATTATTAAGCAATGAAGGAGGAAAGGATGAGAATTTATATTAGTGGCATGAGTTGCCAACACTGCAAGATAGTGGTTGAAAAAGCGCTTTCTACCATAGAAGGTGTAGAAAGTGTTAATGTTAATTTAGAAGGTCAATATGCAGATGTAAAGCTGAAATCAAGCGTTGATCTTAAAAAATTTAGTGAAGCTTTAGAAGATACTGCATATGGAGTTGTGAAAATCGAAGAATAAAAAAAGAGGGTAAATTTAAATGAAAGAACATAGTTTACATCCAAAGCATCAGGAAGCCCTTTCTTTGCTTAAAACTGCAAGGGGACATATAGACGGCGTAATTAAAATGATAGAAGAAGAAAGATACTGTATAGATATATCCGAACAGCTTTTGGCTTTAATTTCCTTATTAAAGAAAGCTAATATCTCTGTTATAAACAAACATATAGAAACATGCGTAAAAGATGCTGTAAAAACTGGTAATTTTGATGAAAAAATTGCAGAACTACAAAACTTAATGAAATATGCTCAAAAGAATAAGTAGGGTAATTTTTACGCTTATTGCCAATTTTAGTTAGGCAATTATGAATAAAATGCAATATGTCTATTTTGATTCCTGGCTATTTGATCTACCTTTATAATAGTTATTATAACAGTGATAACTAATGATTGA
>JAVRLY010000115.1:0-3505 GCA_031960885.1 Desulfurella sp.
TGTTTTGCAAATAATACATATTTGATAAATCAATTTTAAAGTATTTTGATAATTTTTTCAAAAACTCATTGTACGCGCCTTTGGCTTCATCTAAATTACCAAACACAACGCCTTTTAGCTCAATTGAATAAGAAGCGCTCAAAGTTTGGTTTATGGCATTTTGTGCTTGCTCTACATTCTTAGTGTTTTGGTTGGCATTTGCGTTAATAAACGTTGCGCTAAGCAAGTACAAGTTGTCTACCTGTTGATTGGCGATATTTACAAGCAAATCGCTAACGCGAGGGCTTTGTAATAGCTTATTGTAAGCATCAAGGTTTCGTTGAATGTTTTGAGGGCTTTGGAGCAGCTCTTGAGGCAGTTTTATGCTTTTTAGTTTTTGCTCGTAAGATGTTTTTAGAAGCTCTAGCTGTTGTTTTTTATCTATCAATTTTGCATAATTTGCGCTTGATATAGCAACAATTAGTGCGCCCAAAAAGATAACCCCAAACGATAGCTTTTTGGCAATTTGGGCATGTTGATAAAGTTCAAGATTTTCTTTGTGCAATGGGCTTTTAAAATCAATATCGCTTTTATACAATAAGCCAATTAGTTCAATATTTTCAAACACGCTGTTTGAGTTAAAATTACCAACATTTATTTCAATAGGCTTTATCTGGATACCCAAACCCATATTTGCAAAATTTTGCGCTGCATATATATTTTTAACATTGTGCTGTCTTGAATAGGATAGAATCAACTCGCCAGCTTCTTCAAACTCTGTGCCAAAACCTTCTTTTGGTATGGTTTTAGTTGCAAGTATTGACACTTTATCAAAACATATAACCCTTATTAAATCATCCCTTTCGTAGGTTACTATGAAACTATCCTCATCTTTGTAATAATTCCTAAATAAATTAGCAATAGCAATTTCTGTTGGCACAACTTTTTCAACTATGCAATTAAGCTCATTTACACAACTTAAATCTTCTTTTGAAACTGCAACATAGAAGAATTCTGACTTTGTCTTATCAATGGTGTTTATTTTTTTAAAACTAATCTCAAAGTCTGTTGCAAAAGCGCCAAAATTTGCAACGCTATTTTTGATGCTTGCAGATGTAGCCAATTTAGAAATGCTTGGAAAAATACCTTTATCTACATAAATATTGCAATCTATAGCAACGCTTACAATATCATTTTTGCTCACATATTGATTGAGTTCTTCAAAAGAACTCTCCCTTATATCTAAAAACTCAATGTTTTTTGATTTTTGATTGTATGATAGGATTCTTACTTGGTCTTTTTGACAGTGTAATAATTTCTTTACCATAAACCTATTCTCAATTTTATATTTAAACTCTCAAGCGCCTGCTTTATTATAGCAAAATTTATTCTATTTGTATTTAACGAGTATGCAATAAATAATGCCCTTGAACAAATAATATTAATCAGTCTGGGTATGCCTTGAGAGCTTTTTGCAATGGTATTTAGCGCCACATTGGTAAATGATAAATCGCTTTTTTGGACCTTTGATAGCCTAAACAATATATAGCGAATGCTTTCTTGTTTTGTTAGCTTGTATAAGTGTTCATACACGCTTATGCGTTGCCTCAATTGTCTAAGCTCTTTGCTTTGGAGTTTATTATCAAGCTCTGGCTGACCTACAAGCAAAATTTGCATAAGCTTTTCTTTTGACGTTTCAATATTGGATAAAAGTCTCAATTGCTCAAGGCTCTCAAACGGTAAATCCTGCGCTTCATCAATAATTATTGCAAGTTTCTTGCCACGCTTGTTTAACTCAATTAAAAAATCTTGAAACTGTTTTAAAAGCGATTCTATTTGATTTGAGCTTATAGACAAACCTGAATCTTCTACTATAGCTCTTAAAATATCATTTGGTTGCAACATAGGCGTCAAAAGTAGTGCCGTCTGCCTTGATTGCGGCATATTTTCAAGCAACATTCTAATGAGCATTGTCTTGCCTGTGCCTACTTCGCCAGTAACAACGGCAAACGCTTCATCTGAGTTAAAAAAGTATTTCAATATTTCAAATATTTGAGTGTGTGAACTGCTTGGAAAATAAAAATCAATATCTGGCGTTAGCCTAAATGGGTCATCATCCAGTTTAAAAAAATCCAGTACTTCTTTTATCACTGCATTGAACCCATTCTTGATACCAACTGGTATACAGGCACAATAAGTGCAAGCACAATGATAAAAAAGAATATGCCTGCTATTGTCAAAACAATTGGCTCAATAGTCTTTTCCATAACTTCTACCATGCGATTTACTTTTTCGTAGTAGGAGCCAGCAATATAGCTCATTTGTTTGTCAATCTCACCCGTTTTCTCGCCAGTTGCTATCATGCGTATAACAAAAGGCTCAAATATGGCGCTTTTTCTAAATGAGTCACTAAGGCCTAAACCATTTTTTATGTTATTGTTTGTAGTTTCAACAGCCAATTTAAAAACAAGGTTTTTAAATGATTGCTTTATAATCTCAAGCGAGTTTGTTATAGATACGCCCACGCGCAAAAGTAATGCTTCGTATTCAAAAAAGAAAGCTAAATTGCTTGTTTTTATTAAAGAGCCAAATATAGGTAGCCTATATATGATTTTGTGCAACAAAAACCTTCCTTTATGGTTTGAGCGCAATATAGCAATTGAGGCTATTACAATTGCAATACCAAGTGGAAAAATCCACCAGTAATGGTTTAAAATATCAACGCTTTTTATGAGCAATACTGTAGGTAAAGGCAATTTTAGGCCCATTGTTTCAAAAACCTTTGTGAGTTTTGGAAGCACATAAAAAAGCCAAAATGCTGCAGCGCCAAACATTGAAAAACTCACAAACAATGGGTACATCAACGCTCTTTTTGTATTTGAGATTATATTGTCAATTTTTTGCAAATGCTGGGCCGCATCTTTTAAAACATCCGATAAAGCGCCTGTTTCTTCGCCAATTCTGACTAAATGTACAACAACATTTGGTATTGCTTTGTGTTTTTGAAGTGCATTTGAAAATAATAATCCATTTCTTATATCAAAAATAATCTCTTCAATAATGATTTTTAACTGCTTTTTTTTGAGATATATTGCAAATTCCTCTAAAGCCTCAAGAAGCGATACGCCACCGCCTACCATCAAAGAAATACTATTGCAAAACTCAATAATATCTTTTCGCTGTATTTTTGTTGTGCTGACATTTAGCCATAGTCTTTTATACTTTATGGGTATTAGATTTTCCCTATTTAGGCGCTCAAATAGATTTTCTTCAGAATTGCTTGTAATATAGCGCTCTATAACCTGATTATTGTTGTCAAGCGCCCATACTTTATACCTCATTTACCAAATACCCTAACGACTTCATCAATGTCTGTAATACCTTGCAATACCTTTTTTTTAGCATCATCAATGAGCGTTCTCATACCGCTTTCGTATGCTTCTTTCTCAATTTTATGCAATGGCTGATTTTCTGCAATAAGGTTTCTTATGGTATCATTAATAGGCAAAACCTGAGAAGCAACTGT
>JAVRLY010000116.1:0-3446 GCA_031960885.1 Desulfurella sp.
GAGTTGTTTGATACACTTAAAGAGCTTCAGGCAGTAGCTTGCAAATTTGTTGCTAAAGAAAAAGGCACAGATGCATTGTACAAAGAAAAAGGTTTCAGGCTAGAGTACATTGGAGAGCCTCTGTCTAAGCTTATTAATGAAGGCTATATACCTATGGTGTTTTGATTAGCCCAAAATATTTGAAAAAATAGATAAATTCTTATACATATTAACATATGGAAAATAATTAGTATATTAATTTATAGCAATCACAGTTTATGCGGTAATTCAAGTTAATTGTACGCTTTTAAAATTTAAATTAAAATAAAAAAGTTATTAAACAGAAATTTTGAGTTTTTTGTATAAATAAATTACTTTATAAGAGTATGTTTTTTTGTGTTTTTATAAATTATTGTTAATTATTTTAAATATTATTAGAATTGATAAATAACAATGTTTTAATACTAACTAAATTTATAATATTAAGTAAATAAATAAAAAATTATTGACAAATTTAAATTAATATGACATAATATTAATAAAAAATTCATAAGAATGAGGAGTTATGGCTGGGTCATTAAAACCTAGGTGGGGGCAGCCGCTTACTGGAATCATTGCCAATGCAACGTTTCTTTTGGTAGCATTAGTTACATGGTTTATTTTTAGCGATCCAAGAGGCCCTATTAAATGGTTCCCTTATCCTTTTGTTATGTATCTTGCGGTAATGATTCTCGTTGGATTATGGCAACACATGATTTTTCAAGATTGGCCTTTTCAGAACATGAAACAGCCCTTGCGTGGCATTGTGCAAACAATTGTGAATATTGTACTTGTTTGGTTTATTATTGATGTGGTTTTTTACAGAATACTGGGAATAGGCTTTAATTTTTTGAGTTATTATGGTTTGGTATCTGTTGGCCAAAAGGGTTTATTTGCTCAGGTTGCAATTGTAGGGTTTGTTTTAATGGGTTTTTATCTTTACCCTGTTGTTACAATTTTTTTTGAGAAATGGCCAATTAGGCCAAGCAATCTCCAACAGCCAGCTGCTGGTTTTGCAGAACTAGCTTGGGCGTCTATGTTTGAGTTGTTTGGCTATACGATTTTTATTGTACCATTTATGGCCCTTGCTTTAAAGGGAACTGTTGTGCTTAATATGCCATGGTGGAAAGATATTGGTGGCACGCCTCATGTGCATTGGGTTTTTGGCTGGTGGGAATGGGCAATAATTATTCTATTTATGTTTCCAAACGTATGGCGTATGAAGCCATTTACACTTATTAAACTTCCACAGCCTTTTAAGGGTTTTGTTTATATGTTTCTAAGTTTTGTTTTGGCTTATATTATTGCGTTAATATGTATAAAAATTATACCTTTATGGGTCCTGCCAGAAACATTTGAACATCTGCAAGCTACAAAAGGTAGCAGTGAAGTGGCAAGATTTTTATGGCTACACTCCGCTGAGATAGCAGGCTTTACACTTATACCTTTTCTTGCTTGGCACCACTATTTTGACGATAGATGTGGCGTAAAAAATGTGGATAGCTGGTCAGCATTCTGGGTAAGAACAATCGGTGTTATATTTTTTGCTGCTGTACTTTACTGGATTTATTACTATGCAAATTTTGGTGCTTGGGCACTTGGAAATCATCATATGGAAGGAGAGCTTTCTCATAGATTTATACACGGAGAATCTTTAGTATGGAATTTCTGGTGGATCATTCCGCTTTTATGGAATGAGTGGTTTTTTCACAAATGGCCATTCTATGTTGAAGAAATAAGTACTCACTAATAGGCATGTGCGACCTATAAAAACTATATTTAAAGGGCAGGTCTGTATAGGCTTGCCTGAAATTTCAAAAAGGATGTTAAATATTAATTAATATACTAACTTTATTTAATCCAGATTTTATTATTAATATTGCTATTATGCGCATAAATTTTTAGTCAACACTTGTTAATTAAGTTAAAATTTTTTTTAAGTTAAATACAGCTTTCAATTAAAGTCTAATTCTTGAAATTTATCTGCAATATTTGTTCTAAATAAATTATTTATTTAAAATTTACTGTATAAAAGTGCTTAGATTATCTTGAAAACAAAATTTTCAATGGTGCCGAGACGTGGAATCGAACCACGGACACAGGGATTTTCAGTCGGTGATAATGGTTTTTTTTGCATTATAACCCTCTAAATATTTTCCTAAATAAATATTGTTATAATAGCAATAACTTGGTATTTATTAACTTTATTTTTTTATTGATTTTTTTACAATTTTATGCTATTTTACAATAAAATTTGTCCATTATATGTCCATGGAGACATAAATGGAAAAGCTGTTTGGAGGCGATAAAATGGCTATTTATATTATATGTCCCAATTGTAAAACAGAGTACTCAGTCAAGAAAAAAGAGTGTCCCAAGTGTGGGCATGTTGTAAAGCAAGACAAAACATTTAGGATTTCTGTAAGCTTTCATGGAATGAGGGTAAGGCAGGTGATAATTGGCAGCAACTTACAGACAGCTAAAGAAATTGAGGCAAAGATCAAAACAGAGCTAGTTTCAGGCGAATATTATAATCGCAGGAAAGAAAATGTAGTATTTGGTGAATTTGTGAAAGAAAAATACTTACCTTATGCAAAAGAAAAAAAATCCTACGATAGGGAAGAAGGCCTTTTAAGGCTTTGGATACTTCCCATAATAGGTAAAAAGCCTTTACATAATATTTCGCCTTTTGATATAGAGCAAGTTAAAAAAGAGATGATGAATAGAGATAAATCTCCTCGAACTATAGAATACGCTCTTGCAGTTATTAGGCAAGCGTTCAATAAAGCGATAGAATGGGGCTTCTATAGTGGAGTTAATCCCGCCACAAAGGTCAAAAAACCAAAAAAAGACAATAGGCGTGTGAGGTTTTTTACGCGTGAAGAGGCTGAAAAGTTGCTTAATGAGATTAAAAAACGCTCGATACAAGCCTATGAAATGGCTTATTTAAGCCTTTACACCGGCATGCGCTTTGGCGAAATAGCAAATCTGACTTGGCAGAATATAGATTTTAGAAACAATATAATTACAATCAAAGACCCAAAAAACAATACCGGCAGAGTCGCTTACATAACCGAAAATTTAAAAAAGCTTTTACTCGAAAAACACAAAAAAGAAAAACCGAAAAACTTGAGTATGCTACTCTTTAAAGACAACAACGGAAATAAGCTAATGAGAGCCTCAAAAACCTTCGAACGCTGTGTAATCAAACTCGGATTTAACGACGGCGTTACCGATCCCCGTGATAAAGTTGTCTTTCACACCTTGCGCCATACTTTTGCCTCATGGCTGGCTATTCAAGGAACGCCAATCTATACAATCAAAGAGCTTATGGGACACAAGACGCTTGCTATGACAGAGCGGTATTCGCACCTAACGCCCAATACAAAAAGGGAAGCAGTAGAAAAATTAAGCATAGGGAATTAATT
>JAVRLY010000117.1:0-3365 GCA_031960885.1 Desulfurella sp.
ATCTGATCCAGATGTTCAATATCCACGATTAGATGAGCGTCAAATTGTACCTTCTGAAACAGATAATAAAATAGCGGATCACATCTTGTCTATAATGCGAAACGGAGATGTTGTGCAGGTTGGTATCGGAACATTGCCAACAGCTGTAGTTTTGGCGATATCAGACTCTGATTTAAAAGATTTAGGTGTGCACACTGAAATGATAGGCGAATGGGCTTTTACATTAATTGAAAAAGGCAAAGTTAATAACTCAAAGAAATCAATTGATCAAGGAAGGTGCGCTTGGGCTTATGCTGTTCCATTTATACCAGAGAGATATTTTGAATGGATGCACCACAACCCAATGTTTGCTGCATATGATATAAATTATACCAATAATTTTTTGACTCTATCTATGGTAGATGATTTTATAGGTATAATGAGTTTTGCAAAAATTGATATTAGAGGTCAGGTTGTATCAAGTGCTGTTGCAGGCAGACCTATATCTAACACAGGTGGTCAATTCCAATTTACAGTTGGTGGACAATTGTCTAGAGGCGGTAGGACGGTACTGGCGGCAACATCTAGAACACCAGATGGTAAATCTCGCATTGTAGGCATGTTAGATAGGGGTGATGTGGTTGATGTGCCTTCACAGTTTGTAAATTATGTAGCTACAGAATATGGTATTGTTAACCTTATGGGTTGCACAGATGCAGAAAAAGCGCACAGATTAATTAGCATAGCCCACCCAGATGACAGGGAAGAATTAGAGAAAGAAGCAGCAAAATTAGGCATAAAATCCAAGCATTGGATGTTTGATGTATGTCCAGATAGAAGGTATCCAACAGCAGAAGATCTAAAAGACCATAAGCATGGGTACATGGATTTAGTAGTAGCGCCAAAAGGAGTGGCAAGTCCGAATAGTTAGTAGAATATAAAGAATTTTCGCTGTCTGAATAGTAGATAAAAAGTAATGTTAATAAGACTTGGGAGGTGTTTGTGTATACGTTTGATAATATAGTATACACAGAAGAAAATAATGTCAGTTGGATTCAACTTAACAGACCTAATAAACTCAATGCTTTAACAAAACAAATGTGGCAAGAGCTTTATAAGTCTTTAGAGTTAGCAAAAAATGCGAGCACGCATGTAGTTGTATTGAGTGGCATAGGAAGGGCATTTAGTGCAGGTGATGATATTCCATCTATGTATGAATTTAAAAGCAAAGAAGAAGCTAAAGATTTTTTCGCTTTTTTACTAAAACCTATCCAAATGTTGTTAAGTTTAGAAAAACCAACAATAGGAATGGTTAATGGTTTGGCATATGGTGGAGGTTGTGAAATGCTTTTATGTACGGATGTAAATATTGCAAGTAATAAGTCTACTTTTGCTTTGCCAGAAATTAAGCTTGGACTCATTCCACCAGTAGCATTGTCTATAGGATACGATTTGTTTGGAATAAAAAAATTAAAAAGAATGGCTTTAACAGGAGAAGCTATAGATGCTTACCAAGCTCAAGATATTGGTATTGTAGATTATATTGTTGATGAAAATAATCTTAAAAGTAAAACACTGGAAATTATATCGATGATTTTAGTAAATGCTCCAAACTCAATTAAAAGTTTAAAAAGACTCTCATATCAACGCATAGATATATCTCAAATAAATAAAGCAATAGAAGAGCTAATAGAGCTATCTATAAAAGAAGAGTCAAGAAAACTAATGGATGCTTTTATTAAAAGAACGTAAAAATATGCAATGTAACACTAAATAAAAAACATAAAAAGCGAACAAACTTGAATAATTTAAGTAAGTATAGTAAAATGGTAAAGTTTTTTGATTATCAAGGGGATGTTGATGTTAAGATTAAAAGAGAAAATGGCTAGCAAAATAGAATTAAAAATAGACCAGATTAACAAAATTAAAGAACACAGTCAGATTAAAATAGGCGATGTTACTTTATCGCACATTTTAAGAGGTATGAGAGGGCTAAAAGTTTTACCTTCGGAAACTTCTTATCTTGATCCCTATGAAGGTATACGCTTTAGGGGCTATACAGTACAAGAGGTACTTGAAAAATTACCAAAACCAGCTGGTAGCGAAATGCCCTACAATGAGGCTCAATTTTATTTATTAATGACTGGTGATATACCAACAGAAGAAGAATTAATAGAAGTTATTGAGATATTTAAAGAAAAAAGGGAAGTGCCAAAATATGTTTTTGACGCATTAAATGCATTTCCAGTTAATGCAAGATCTGATGCAATGTTAGCTGCCGCAATAGATTCAATGGAGTGGGAATCTGCATTCTTAAAAGCTTGCAATGATAGAAAAATTACAAAAATCAACGCATGGGAATATATGTTTGAAGATGTTTTGAATCTTTTGCCAAAAATCCCAGTAATTGCTGCTTATATCTATAGGTTAAAATATAAAGATAATAATCAAATTCCTCCAGACAAAGATCTAGATTTTGGAGGAAATTTTGCACATATGATGGGGATAGATAAGCCTTATGATGATTTTTCTAGACTGTACTTTACGTTATTATCGGATCACGAAAGTGGCAATGTATTTGCTCATACAACCTTACTTGTTGCTTCAGCATGGGCTGATGCTTACTATTCATTAGCTGCTGGCGTTAATGGTCTTGCAGGTTTATTGCACGGTGGAGCTACACGTGAAGCATTAAGATGGCTTAAGTTATTGCTTAGTAAATTAAACAATAAAATGCCTACGAAAAAGGATATAGAACAATTTTGCTGGGAAACTTTAATTTCTGGTCAGATCATACCAGGCTATGGGCATGCGGTTTTAAGGATACCAGACCCTAGATTTATAGCCCAGTTGGAGTTTAGCAAAAAATACTTGCCTGAAGACACGCTTATTCAGTTAGTTTCTTTGCTTTATGAAATAGCACCTAAAGTTTTAAAAAAACAAGGGAAAGTAAAAAATCCATGGCCAAATTGCGATAATATTACTGGGGCAATACAGAACTACTATGGAGTAAATGAAGATTTTTTTTCCGTATTGTTTGCTGTGGCAATATCAATTGGTACATTATCCAATCTAGTTTGGAATAAAGCTTTACAATACCCGATAGAAAGGCCTGGTTCAATTACTGTGGACCAAATGCTTGATTTAATAAAATGAAAAGAAATTTTTGATTGATTGTATAATAAACATTTGATTTCTAAGTTTTTACTTAACCTAACAATAACGTTATCATAATATAACTATTTGCTAAAATAATAATAACAATTTTACTTCACGCATTCAGTAAGTCTATCAACGGCTATTTTGTAACTATAAGCCATAAATAACGGTTTAATAAATGACTCATCGTCATTGAATTTACATTTTGTTTTTTTGTTATTTTTTTT
>JAVRLY010000118.1:0-3220 GCA_031960885.1 Desulfurella sp.
CAAGAGGCGCTATCTGCAACACAAACATCAGTTTAGCGCCAAAAGCGAAAAGGACAGACAAGCGAAAATCGCAAAATTCTTGAAATTTTGCGAATCGCAAGGGATTGATAAAATCAAGAATATTACGCAGCAAGAATTTGACATGTTTGTAGAGCAAGAATTATCAACCAAAAGCACTGAGACAAAGCGAAAGTATCTGCTTGCCGTTCTAGGGTTTTCGAAGCGGGGGCATTTACAAGTAGCTATAAACATACCCAAAAATATCAGCCGAACCAAAAAGAACAAGCTTTTAAAGCTTGTAAAGATTTTAGGATTAGACATTAACGAAATATCCGAAAACCAGCAAGCGCAAATTCTGCGCTTGTTATGAGTTATTACTCGCCCCGCAGGGTGGCTTTAACCCTGCAACTTGCTTTTTCTCTTGTGCTGCTTACATACAAGTAGCATAAAAGAAAAAGCAAAATCAAGGAGGTACGCCCTATGAAAGCAATTGTCCAAACACAATTCAAAAACGATTATCAGGCTGGCTATGTGTCTAGAAACGTATCGCAGTGGCTAAATCGTGGCACTGCAATACAAAATAAAATCAACACTGTCTTAAATGACTTTCGAGAAATACTGGAGATTAAATCGCTTAAAGCAATAGATCAAAACGCTATACAGAACTATATTAGTTATCTACAAGATAAGGTAACTAACGGCGAACTAACGGCTAAAACCGCAGAAACTTATATTACTGCTGCAAACGATATGATCCGATATGTAAATGAAAATTTAGGTAAAAACCTTGAAACCGTATCAGCCACAGCATTTGGTCTAAATCGCGGTCCACGTGAAATCGTAAATAGAGCCGTCAATATTGAAACCCATCAGGCTTTTATAAAATTCTTATCAGAAAAAGGCGGTATACAAGCCCAAGCCTTACAACATTCTGTAGAACTGCAACGCGAATTCGGCTTGCGATTAAGAGAAAGCGAAGCCATAAAAGAAAGCACTATCTCAAAAGCTTTACAAAACAATAAGCTAGAAATCGGCCGTGCGGACGGCACAAAGAATGCGAAAGAGCGCTCAATACCGGTCTTAAAAGAATCTCAAATTCAAGCGTTAAAGTCAGCACTTAACTTTATGCAAGAACACAACCTTAAAAGCCTTGCACCTACATCTAGATTGATAGAGCAATATAACTATGCAGAAAAAGTAAAACAAGAATTCAATCAGCTAAACCCAAACGCCAAGATGGATTTTCACGGCGAAAGGTATCACTACGCCCAAATGAGGATTGCCGAAGGCGTAAGTCCAAAAAAATTAACATTGGAATTAGGTCATGGCCGTGAAGGTATTGTAAAAATCTACTTAGCAAAATAACCTTTTTGCAAAATTACCAAAAAAACCTAATTTTTGCAGTTTTTCACTAATCAAATCATTAAAATAATTAATCCTTTTAATAAAAATATTTTTATACTTTAACGGATAAAATCATACCAAATTTAAGAAATGAAGAAATCCGGCATGATTTTCTTGAAAATTATAATTATCTCTATTTGTTTAGGGTGGTAAATATATTGGGACCTATCTGGTAAATTTTTTGAAAATGAATTTGACATTTTGCCTTTCGTTGTTATATATTACATGATGTTAAGTATTAATAAAATTTGGGTATAGAAGTTGGCTAAATCTATCATAGAAGGTTTTGGAGAAATAATAACCCTTGAGGAAAGCACAAAATACTTAAAAATAGGAAAATCTAGTTTTTATAAAATAGCAAGGGAAGACAAAACCTTTGCTGTGAAAATAAAAGGAAACAAATAATGAATATCATAAAAATCAACAAAAAACCTGAAAATATGAAATTGGGAATAAAAAAAGATAAAGTTTATTACGAAACGCAAAACGCTATTATCTACAACGATGATTTTCTTACAACAAGCTGTATAGAAGAAAATTTGATTGACCTTATAGTAACTTCGCCACCCTACAATATAGAGGTTAATTATAATTCGTTTGATGATAAAATTTCTTATGAAAAGTATCTAGAATTTACTGAATTGTGGCTAAAAAAAGCATATAAGATTTCAAAAGAAGACGGACGATTATGCTTAAATATTCCTTTAGATAAAAACAAGGGTGGGCAGCAAAGCGTATACGCAGATATAGTTACAATTGCCAAAAGAGTAGGTTGGAATTATCACTCAACGATAATATGGAATGAGGGAAATATTTCGCGAAGAACAGCTTGGGGATCATGGCTTTCTGCTTCAGCTCCTTATGTTATAGCACCTGTGGAAATGATAGTTATTATGTATAAAAAAAGTTGGAAAAAATTCAGCGTAGACAAAAAATCAGATATTGCCAAAAATGAATTTATTGAGTGGACTAATGGTCTTTGGACTTTTTCTGGCGAGAGTAAAAAACGCGTTAAACACCCTGCACCTTTTCCTGTGGAACTGCCTAAACGGTGCATAAAGTTATTCACTTTTGTGGGAGATATTGTCCTAGATCCTTTCATGGGAAGCGGAAGCACTTTAATTGCTTGTAGTTCACTGAATAGAAAAGGTATTGGCGTAGAGATTGACAAAAACTATTGTGAAATAGCAAAACAAAGACATATACAAGAAACAAGAATTTTACAAAGTACGTTATTTGATGATTTTAAGTCAGTTGCAACTCAATCAGAGGAAATAATAAAATGAAAGGAGCTTTTATTTGTACTCTTTCAGAAAAAGATTGGATTAGAACAAAAGAACTTGGAGTCTATGGAAATAGATTTTATAAAGAAGGAACTTCTCGAAAATTAAGAGACGTGCAACAGCTTTCTATAATAAGAGATTTAATTTCCATGCGAGAAAACGATATTGTGTTTTTTCATATAAGAGGCAAACAAACTATTCATGGGGTATATAAAGTAAGAAAAGAGGCTTATTATGACGACAAACATAAAATTTGGAATAATCCTTTAGAAATATTTCCTTATAGATTTTTGTTTGAACCACATCCAAACTACAAATATCTTGCTGAGTATGATGCGAATATAGAAGTGAGTTCTCTTTATGAATTTATAGATCTAGGTAAGGTAAAATCTCTTGTCACATTAGAAAATGAACGAAATATAGAAGCAAGAGGAGTAAGAAAAATTCTTATTGACGATGCAAATGTTTTAATATCCCTATTACATAGAGATTTTAAATACAGAAAAGCAAATCAGAAATTACCTTTTAATCCT
>JAVRLY010000119.1:0-3171 GCA_031960885.1 Desulfurella sp.
TGGGAAAATGATAAAGCAAACCGATATTAGGTCAAAGTATAATCTTATGATTATAGCCTTAGCTCAAGAAGCATTAAATCAAAGTGAAAATAAAGTAGAAAGAAAATTAAAATTCAACCCCAGTGGCGATGATGTAATTGATAGCAATACTATTTTAATTTGTGTAGGCTTAAGTGATGATTTGAGAAGATTCAAGCATGATATAGCCATATCACAGTAGTTTTTAACTCAATGTTTTTGTAGTATTGAATACTTTTTTACTTGATTGATTTTACATATATTTAACCTTTTGCAAACAACAATTTAACAGACTTTTATCATAATGTTTATATGATGATAGCAACAAAATGCAAAAACGAAAATATACACTTTCGGTGACAAACATGTTATTGTGTGATTTTCATATTCATACAAAATATTCAGATGGTTCATTTGAGTTGAGAAAAGTTGTAGATTTGTTTGGACAATCAGGTTTTGATGTAATAGCCATAACAGACCATTTGGCTAATAAAGACAGCATTATTGGAAAATTGACATTGAAACTGCACTATACGCTTACAGAAAAAAACTTTAGTGAGTATCTTGAAGATATAAAATACGAAGCCCAAAGGGCATGGAATAAATACGGTATGCTTGTGTTGCCTGGCGTAGAAATAACAAAAAATTATTTTTCATCAAACAAATCCGCACATATTTTAATCATTGATATAAAAGAATTTATTTCTGCATGTTTAGGCTACGAATCAATATTTTTTGAAGCAAAAAAACAAAATGCTTTGATAGTGGCGTGTCATCCAGGTTATATAAGGACAGAAGCTAGGGGTACTTTTTATCTTTGGAATAATAGAGAAAAGTATAAAAAATACATTGACGCATGGGAAATCGCTAGCGGAGATGATGTGTTTAATCTAGTTGGTTTAGAAAAGCTCCCTTATATAGCAAATAGCGATTTTCATAAACTAAGGCATTTGTATTCATGGAAAACATTGCTTAATTGCGAAAAAGATAAAAAGTCGATAAAAAAATGCATTAAAAATAATAAAGGCGTAGCGATAACGCTTTTTAGGGGGTAAAGATGTCTTATTGGGTTTTGGCATTGGTATTTTCTAGTTTTTTGATTTATTACTTTCAAATTTTAGCTTTGAGGAAAAAATTAAAAGAAAAATATGAATCAAGTTTCATGCCAGATATTTCAATTATCAAGCCACTTAAAGGTCTTGATGATAATTTGTATGAAAATCTTGTAAGTTTTTGCAAACAAGACTACCAACAGTATGAAATTTTACTCTCTTTAGAAGATTACAATGATCCTGCGTATAAAGTTGCAAAAATAATAAAAGATAAATATCCTCAAAAGGTTAAAATCGTTGTTGATGACTCATCTAAAGCATTAAACCCAAAAGTAAGAAAACTTATTGCTGGCTATAAAGAATCCCAGTATAGTTGTTTTTTAATTAGCGATAGCAATGTTTATGTTGAGCCAGATTACTTAAAAAAAACCGCTGCTGCTTTAAGCGATAATGTTGGTGTTGTAACAAATTTAATAGTTGGAGTAAGAGAAAAAAGTTTAGGTGCAATGCTTGAAAATCTTCAAATTAATACATTTATTATGTTGGGGAGCTGTTTTCTTGATGTATTTTTGAAGATACCTTGTGCAATTGGAAAATCTATGTTAATGAAAAAGAAAGATTTTGAAGAAATTGGCGGATTTGATGTAATTAGTGATGTGTTAGCCGAAGACTATATAATTGGAAAATTGATGTACGAAAAAGGCAAAAGAGTTGTTTTATCAAATTATATAATTCAAAATGTTAACGAATATTGGTCTATAAAAAGATTTTTTAACAGGCATACAAGGTGGGCAAAGATGAGATGGAAAATAGGTGGGCCAAAGTATTTTATTGAGCCTATAACTAATCCTGTGTTTATAGCATTATTTTTACCAATTTTGAGCAATTTTACACATTTATCTGTAATGGCTTTTTTTGTTGCACTTTTGATAAAAATATCAATGGATATGCGAGTGTATAAAATGCTTAATCAAAAATTAAACATAACGCTTATGCTAGCCCCAATTAAAGATTTGCTAATTGGCATTATATGGTTTGTTCCTTTTGTGACTTCAAAAGTCAATTGGCGCGGCAATTTATACGTGATTTCAAAAAACACAAAACTTATTGAAATTAAAAATAAAGAAAGCGTTTTAAAGCAAGGATCTTTTTAGTTATTGTTTAACCTAGTGTATTTTTTGTTAGCTAAAACCATATCCGCATACCCCCTAAGCAATCACTCTAAATTTTGCTACGGCATTGTTTGAATTATTGGTTTTGTGTAAAAGGCAAGATGCCGCACAGTATGAATGTGTAGCTTTAGCAGTTTTCTTAAGTATGGCTAAAATATTCGATATTTTTTCTTCTTCAATGTTTTCTGTTTTGCATAAGATTGCAAAGCTAACACTTACGAGGCTGAATTTTTTTACCTCTCCACTTCTATCTTTTGCAACAACGAAGCCTTGATCTAAAATATCCTTTGGATAAAAGGCGCCTATGCCTAAGTTAAAATCAGATTGTACTTTTTTGCAAATCAAAAAAAAATTTTCAAAGCTCATTTTAGATAAATCGTATCCTGCAAAGAAATCATCACCTCCAACATGACCAACAAAGCATCCCTTATTGCCCAATAATTTTTGTAGTAAATCGGATAAGAACAAAATGATTCTATCTCCTTGTCTAAAGCCAAATGTATCATTGTAAACTTTAAAATTGTCTATATCAAAGTATACAAAAGCCGAGTTTTTTGCTTCAAGCATATACTCTCTTATTAGGTTATTGCCTGGAAGTTTTGTTAGGGGGTTCGAGTTTGAAGCTCGCACTAGATTATACTTGTGTACAATCTCTATAATTGTAGAAGCATCTAAATACCTCACGTACTTATTATTTTCAACGACCAAAATAGGCAACATTTCTGAATTGTCAGGCGCATTGACTCTCACATAGTTATCTATGATATTTTCAATTTTGCTGTTTGTACTAACCAAAGGCGTTTTTGTTAAAATATCGTAAATAGTTTTGGCGTAGGTTTTGTTTGTGAGAAGATGCTTGCCATATGGAGAGTATGCGTATTCTTTTAAATCTTTTTCCATAATAACGCCCACTGCGTTCATTTTGTCGG
>JAVRLY010000120.1:0-3165 GCA_031960885.1 Desulfurella sp.
ATTGGGAGTTTTTAGAATGAAAAAAGTGTTTTTAATCATATTAATTTTATGTTTCATTGTTGGGGTATATTTGATTGCTAAAAAAAATAAAAATTTACCTACAGCTAAAACACAAGAGCTTATTGCATCCGTCAAAGCTGTTCCTATTCAAATTAAAACATTTTCAAAAAATATAGTAGCATATGGTATTGTTGAAGCTGCACCAGATAAAATAAAAACTATTTCATTGAGTTTTGATGCTGTGATAAGTAAAATATATGTTAACATTGGTCAAAATGTTAAAAAAGGCCAAGTTCTTTTTAGTGTTATGCCCTCATTGTCAGCTAAATCTCAATTAATGCAAGCAAAAAATGCTCTAGAGGTTTCAGAAAAAAATTTAAAGCTTGCCGAAGAAAAATTCAACATGCATCTTTTAACACAGCAAGATGTCTTAAATGCTCAAAATGCCTACAATCAAGCTAAAATACTTTACGATAATTTAAAAGATTCATATACTGACAAAATTTTATCTCCAATAGATGGTATTGTTACAAAAATAAACTATACAGAAGGCTCACATGTGATTACTGGTAATCCTATTTTAGATATATCCAGCACTAAAGATACTATAATAAAATGTGGAATTGAGCCAGAAGATATAATCTACTTAAAGGTTGGTATGCCGGTTTCTGTTTCTCTTATAGACTATAACAAAAATATTTCTGGTAAAATTGCTTTTATATCAAACGTTATAGACCCTTCAACGCACCTTATCAATATCTATGTTAAATGTAACTCTAACGAACAGTTGTTATTGAACAGTTATGCACAAATTAGTATACCAATTTTTCAACACACTGGTCTAACTGTACCAAAATCTGCTCTCTTATTTGAGAACGGACACTATAATTATTTATACAGTTAAAAATGGTTGAGCGCATAAGCATGTAGTCAATGTTATATTAAAAAACCAAGAATATGCACAAATAGCACCATGTGATATATCAGAACATGAGTTAGTTGTAACAAAGGGTGTGTATGAATTAAAAGATGGTATGAGAGTAAAGGTAGAAAAATGAAATTTCAAGAACTCTTATGGCGAAAGAGAAAAGCAATAATATTTTTAATTGTTGTAATTGTTTTTGGTGGTATTTTTGCGATATTTAAGACGCCAGTTGCTTTGTTTCCAAATGTAGAGTTTCCGCGTGTTAGAGTCACAGTTGATTGCGGTGATATACCAGTAAATACGATGGTTGTAGAGGTAACAAAAAAAGTAGAACAAGCTCTAAGGGCTGTACCAAATGTATCCCACATACGTTCCACTACAAGTAGAGGTTCTGCAGAATTTATACTTGATTTTGGTTGGGGACAAAATATGAATATCAACTTGTTAAATACTGAATCTGCTTTAAATGGCATACTACCAAGTTTACTAAAAGACACAACATTCCACGCTATAAGAATGTACCCAACTGTTTATCCTGCAATAGCTTACAGCATTACATCAAAGGACCATTCTTTAGTAGAATTAAGAAATATAGCTTTATATTAAATAAAGCCGCTATTGTTAAACATTAAAGGTGTAGCGGATGTTCAGGTTGTGGGCGGAGAACAAGAAGAGTACCATGTGCTAATAAACCCTATGAAACTTTACACTTATAATCTTACAATGGATGATGTGATAAAAGCATTGTCTAATTCAAATGTAATTAATGCCGTTGGAAGACTTGAAGATTACTACAAGCTGTATTTAGTAGTTTCTAAATCGCAATTACACAATATTGAATCTATTGAAGATACAGTTTTAAAAACAAGCGGTAATGGCATTGTGCGTTTAAGTGACATAGCCCATATAAAAAAATCTATTGTACCCAACTGGACAAAAGTAATAGCAAATGGTCAAAATGCGGTTTTGGTTCAAATTATTCAATCGCCACAAGGCAATACTGTTCAAATTGTGCATGATGTAGATAAAAAGATAAACAGCTTTATGGACAAGCTTCCAAGCGGGATACACATTACAAAATGGTATGACCAAAGCAAGCTTATTTTATCTTCTACACATAGTCTAAGAGATGCAATCATTATTGGCATAATTCTATCTATCGTAGTAGTACTAGTTTTTTTAAATAATTTTAAAATTACTTTTACATTGCTAATTAGTTTACCCGTTATTCTATTTAGCACAATACTGATGATTTATGTTTTTAAAATGAGTTTTAATATAATGAGTTTAGGCGGAATAGCGGCTGCTGTAGGTTTAATTATAGACGATGTTATTGTGATGATAGAGTATATTATGCGTTTTGTTGAAGAGCGAATTGGTCAAGGGGTAGACAAAGTCGTACCTTTGGCAGTTAAAGATTTTTTAAAGCCTCTTCTTGGTTCGTCACTATCAACTACAGTTATATTTATACCATTTGCTTTTTTATCTGGTGTAACTGGAGCTTTTTTCAAGACATTATCAATAACTATGGCTATGAGTTTAGTGATTTCTTTTTTGGTAACTGTAGTTTTGGTACCAATTATTGCAAGAAAACTATTAAGGAACGGTTTAAATAAAGAAAAGAAAAATGTTTTTGTAGATTATCTATCAAAAGTGTATAGAAAAGCCTTAAATTTTTCTTTTAGAAAGCCTCTAGTTATATATATACTCGTTATTGTTTTAATTTCATGTGGAATTTACAGTTTTAAAAACATTGGAAGTGGTTTTATGCCTTCGATGGACGAAGGAGGGTTTGTTTTGGATTATGTTACAAAACCCGGTACTTCATTAAATGAAACCCAATATACGATTAGTAAAATAGAAAAAATTATACAATCCAATAAATATGTGGAAAATTACACGGCAAGAATTGGTCTGCAACTTGGCGGTGGCCTAACGGAATAAAATACAGGTGATTTTTTTATAAACTCAAATCTTTTCCAAGACCATCTGTTGAGAAAATCATGGATGATATACGAAATAAAATTGAAACAACTGTCCATGGAGTACATATAGATATGGCTCAACTAATGGAAGACATGATTGGTGATTTAGTAGGGACACCTTCTCCTATAGAGATAAAAATTTATTCAAATAATTATTCTCAATTATTATATCTTGCGCCTAAGGTTGCAAATCTAATATCAAAAGTACCAGGTGTTGTTGATGTTAAAAGCGGCGTAGTATTAGCTGGTGATGCA
>JAVRLY010000121.1:0-3134 GCA_031960885.1 Desulfurella sp.
GTTCTTGCAGTATACGTGCAATCTTTTGATTCATATACTCATAATATAAACTTTGAGGAAAATATTTTTCAACATTGTAGAAATAATAGTAAGCCTTCAAATTTTTTAAGCTCTTTGCTTTTTCTTCATTTAAATTATTCGTTAACTCTTGAATGCTTTTGTTTAAATCGTCAATCTCACTTACAAGTTTTTTTAACTGAGCTTCGTTTTCATCTAGTTTTTTTTGCAAAGTCTGAACTTTAACATTTAACTGTCTCAATGTATTCGTATACGCTATATATTGTTTTTCTGCAAGGTTATAATGGTACTGCTTGTTTGATATATTTGTATTGATTTGCTTAATCTTATTTTCAATCTCTTGTTTTTGGTTTGCTAAAACAAAAGAAGCATCTATGAAAAGGAGGATTAAAACGAAACATATTGTATTAAATTTTTTCATCTTCAATAAAAAATACAAACAAACTTAAGATTGTAACGATTAAAAATGATAGAATAATATTTGCGCTTGCGCTAACAACAAAAGAAAACAAAATAGTATCTTTATAAGCTGAAACAAATGTCACATAATTCATATACAAAAACAAACCAATGGCGCTCAAAAAGCATGCTAAAATACTGCCCCATAATACAGAAAGCATTGTTTGTTTTAAAAACATAAAAAAGATTCTAATTCTTGAAATACCAAAAAGCTTTAGTTTATTGTAACTATCACGCTTGTGTTCGTATACAATTTTAAGAAGCAGGGCTAAAATAACAATCTCTAACAATACAAATACGCCAAGCAATATATAAGCAAATTCTCTAAACGTTGAGTAAGTCTCGCTAATATTTGTGAATAAACCATACGGTGCGCGCACTTCGTCTATTAGGTTATTAGATTTAATTGTTTTCTCGAGGGCTTTTATATGCGATATGTCTGTTGCAAATTGAGATTTCAGAAAAATCTCTAAAGAATACGGCAGAGGGTTTTCACTAAATTGCTGCTTAGGCAAGTTTAGTTTTGACAAAATATCAGCTAAACTCTGGTTTTTATCTATAAACTTCACAGATTTAACCTGTGGCATCTTCTTTAGCGCTTGAGTGTACTCTAAAGCTTGGTTTTTAGATACATTTTCTTTAAAAAATACAAATACCGGTACATTTGAGCGCCTTGACTCCAAATAATTATTAACCGTATACAAAACAGAAGCAGAAATGCTGATTATAAGCAAAAATATCAATACTACAAATGTTATTACAAGCGTTGTAGAATCTTTCTTCATTGTACACCTAC
This sequence comes from Desulfurella sp., assembly GCA_031960885.1. GTDB lineage: Bacteria > Campylobacterota_A > Desulfurellia > Desulfurellales > Desulfurellaceae > Desulfurella. The sequence goes on from JAVRLY010000121.1 coordinate 1,274, forward strand.
ATCACACGAAGCATTAAATATATCCAATTTATCAATAGAATCAATAGGTGCATAGCTTGTCAGTATAATCGTCATTTTATAATCATTGTTGAGCGTCTTGAGTATAGAAACCAACTCTTGAGTATTTTTATAATACGAAAAAGGCTCATCAAGCAAAACTAAAGGTGCCCTTGTAGCTAAAATTCTTGCCAAAGCGAGTCTGTATTTTTCAGATAAAGATAGATTAAATATTTTTACATTAAGCAAGTTTGACAAATCAAAAAATTCAATAGCATCTTCTAAGTATTGTTTCCTTTTAAGCAATCTTGTGATTAAGCCTAAGTAGTGCTTAACGCTTAGATTTTCAATCAGGCCAAAATTATCAAACACAACAGACATATGGCGTCTCAAATGCATTAGTCTTGAGTATCTAATGCGGTTTAAAGATTCGCCAAATATTTTTATCTCGCCAGATGTAGGTTTTTCAAGCCTGCAAATCAATTTTAATATAGTAGTTTTACCACAAGCAAATGGACCGCTTATTTGAACGAGCTGGCCTTCTCTTACATAAAAATTAATATTCGATAGTACGCCTTTATCACCGTAAAACTTGGTTACATCGCTAAACTCTATCATAATCGCAAACTCTCTTTAATTGTGCTTATTAAGTGTTTTACAGTAAAACCATACTCACAAAATAAATCAGCTGCCGTACCCGATTGACCGAATTTATCATTTATACCTAACCTCACAATCTTAGTAGGGTAATTTTCACTCAAAAATTCGCTTATTGCACTGCCTAGTCCACCAATTATAGAATGCTCTTCGAGTGTAAATACCATTTTAGAATTTTTAGCACAAGCATATATTGTTTGTCCATCAAGCGGCTTTATCGTGCTAACATTTACTACACCAATATCAATATTGTCTTTTTCTAACTCTTTTGCAACTTTCAAAGCCAAATCTACAACAATGCCGCATGCAAAAATAAATGCATCTTTGCCATTTTTTAAAATATACGCCCTAGATAGCTCAAAATCATGAACAGTAAAGTTAGCTGACTTTTCCCTTGAGGTTCTTAAGTAAAATGGCCCTTTGTTTTTGGACATGGCAATCACAGCTTTGTACGTTTCATTGTAATCAGCTGGCACAATAACTTTCATATTTGGCAAACTACGCATTAGCGCAATATCACAAATAGCTTGGTGAGAACCGCCGTCTTCTCCAACACTAATGCCTGCGTGTGAACCGCACAACACCACATCTAAGTCTTGGTAACAAATAGATTGTCTTATGCCTTCAAATGCCCTTCCACTAATAAATACAGCAAAACTAGAAGCAAATACCTTAAAACCTTCAAGCGCAAGTCCAGCTGCAATATCTACCATATTAAGCTCAGCTATACCTATATTAAAAAAACGCTGCGGGTAAGCCTTTTTAAAATCAATTGACTTTGTAGAAGAAGACAAATCTGCATCTAAAACTATAACAGACTCGTCACTGCCAATCTCAACCAAAGCTTTTCCGTATGCTTCTCTTGTTGCTTTATATTCCATTTTCCACTCCTAACTCGCTTAAGGCTTTTTCTAATTCTTCATCCGTTGGTGGCTTTCCGTGATACTCGTATTTATTTTCCATAAAACTCACGCCTTTGCCTTTTACTGTATGAGCTATAATTGCTGTTGGCTTATCTGAATTTTTGGCTTTTGACAATACATCAATGAGTTGTTCATAATTGTGTCCATCAACTTCGTATGTTAAAAAACCAAATGCTTCAAATTTTAATCTAACAGGCTCTATATTCATAACATCACGTACCGCCCCATCAATTTGCAAACCATTAAAATCCAAAATAACACACAAATTGTTCAAACCAAAATGA
>JAVRLY010000122.1:0-3128 GCA_031960885.1 Desulfurella sp.
GTTGATAAAAAACATCAGCAAAGTTTTTAACGAAAACAACAGACAAAAAATAGCCTCTATCCTAAATAATGCAAACATTGCAAGCAAACAGCTATTCATAGACTTAAATAACCTAAACGCTACAATAAAAACTGCTGATAGCGCCTTGGAATCTATAAAAAATGCAAGTGCAAACGCAAATAGCACATTTGAGTCCACAAATAAACTCATTGAGAGCCTGCAAGAAAGTTCAAAAAATCTTGCACAAATCAGTGCAAACTTAAACCAGCTCATATATGAAAACAAAAACCAAATGAACTATTTAACACATGAAGGTTTAGATAACTTAAACCACACAATTGAGCGTATTGATAATACTGTAAAATCTACACAGGAGTTGATAAATGAACTTAAATCAAACCCCTCTTATGTAATATTTGGTAAACCAAAAACACCTGCACCAACAGAAAAGGGAGAAAAGCCATGAAGAAAATATTGTTTATTTTGCCAATAATGCTATTTTTAAGCGCGTGTTCTGTTGGTATAAAAAACACAAACAATACAGCATACAATTATTTGTCGCCAAAGATTAATTTTACTTATGATAAAACCTCAACTTCAATCAATTTGGATAGTATTGAATCATTTACCCTAAAAGACAGTTCAATTCTTTATAGCCTAAATGGTACATATAACTACTATGCTTATTCTAAATGGATAAATTCACCACCAAATATGTTAAAAGATTTTATTTTACAAAGTATCGGCTACATAAAATTGGATCCATATGCGCGCTATAGATTAAAGATTTTGTTATTTAATTTTGAACCCCACTTTGACAAGGATAAATTTTTTTATTTTAAAGCAAGGGCTTTTTTGTATAACTCAAGCTATCAGTTATTATCAAACAAGATTTTTGAGTACAAGGTAGAATTTACAAAAAACACAAACCAAGCTATGGTTGATTCGGCAAGCAAATCGTGCGATGATTTTTTAAAAGACCTAAATAAATGGCTACTAGGAGAGGTAAAATGAATGTACTTGTAATTGGACAAGGTGCTAGAGAACACGCAATTTGCTATAAATTATCACAAAGCCCACTATGTGAAAAACTATATTGTGCAAAAGGCAATGCTGGCACGTCACAAATAGCCACAAACGTAGATATTTCTGCACTGGATTTTGAAGCCATAGTAAACTTTTGCAAAAGCCACGACATTAATTTTGTTGTAGTTGGGCCAGAAGAACCTTTGGCGCATGGTATTGTTGATTACCTAAGTGGTGCCAACATACTTGCATTTGGCCCAACAAAAAAAGCTGCTATGATTGAATCTAGCAAGGTATTTTGCAAAAACTTATGTAAAAAATACTCAATTCCTACAGCTTCTTATGAAACATTTGATAGTTTTGATGAGGCTTGCAAGTTTGCAAAAAAAAGTTCCTACCCATTGGTAATAAAAGCCAGTGGGTTAGCTGCGGGAAAAGGTGTTGCAATTGCAAAAAACTACAATGAAGCCCTATTGCATTTAGAAGATTGTTTTATAAAAGGAAAATTTGGTGAAGCTGGCAAAAAAGTCGTCATTGAAGAGTTTTTGGAAGGCGAAGAGCTATCGTACATGGTATGTTGCGATGGAAAGAGTTTCGTTCCTATGCTTGCTGCACAAGACCACAAAAGGATATTTGACAACGACGAAGGCCCAAATACTGGGGGTATGGGCGCATACGCCAAAGCTCCAATTATAGATGCAATTGAAGATGAGTGTAAACGTATCATTTCTCAAACAATCCATGCACTAAAATCAGAGGGTATTGAGTACAAAGGTGTGTTGTATGCAGGCTTAATGGTTGTAGATAACAAACCTTATGTGCTTGAGTACAACTGTCGCTTTGGTGACCCAGAAACCCAAGTTGTTTTACCATTGCTAAAAAGTGATTTGTTAGACATTATGTTAAAATGCGCAAACTCAGAATTGGACAATTACGAAATAGAATTTGAAAACAAATTTTGTGTTAGTGTAGTAGCAGCAAGCAAAGGCTACCCAAATTCATATGAAAAAGATAAACCTATTTTTGGTTTGGAAAATGTAAAAGATGCGCTTATTTTTCACGCTGGTACTTACAAAAAAGATTCACAAGTATATACAAACGGCGGGAGGGTGCTAAATGTAGTAGCTTGTGATGCTGATTTTAAAAAGGCTATACAAAAGGCCTATGAATCAATAGAAAAGATTCACTTTGATGGGATGCACTTTAGGCGCGATATAGGCAAAAAAGCATTAAAATACTTTTAAAAAGGAGAGTTTCATGAAAGTTGCCATTATTTCTGGAAGCAAAAGTGATGAAAACATTATTTACGAAGCTAAAAAAACATTGGAAGAGTTTGGTATAGAGTATAAAGTATACATTGCAAGCGCACACAGAAGTCCAGAGTATGTCAAAGAAATTGTTCAAAAGGTTAATGCAGAATTTGATTGCATCATAGCCATAGCTGGCCTTTCAGCAGCTTTGCCTGGTTTTATCGCTTCGTATTCGATTTTACCTGTTATTGGCGTACCTGTTGATAGCGAGATGTTCGGTCTTGATGCACTGCTTTCTATTACACAAATGCCAAAAGGCGTCCCCGTTGCATCTATGGGTATTGGCAAAAAAGGTGCGCATAATGCAGCATTGTTTGTTGCAAGGCTTTTTGCGCAAAAAGATTCTCAAATAAAACAAAAACTGATTGATTATATAAAAGCAGAAGAAGAAAATATACGCAAGATTAATGAAGAATTATAAATGAACTCAAAAAAAGAGTATGTTTATGTTGTAGGTATAGCGATTTTTATCGCAATTACAAGCTTTAAGTTTGGAAGCGACTATAGCATTTTTGGTTTAAAACAACCTCAAAGTCTTGCATACAAAGATGGTATTTTATATGTGGCAAATAAAAATGGCTATATTAGTATGCTTGATGAGTATGGAAATATATTAGAGTTAGATTTCTTGCATGTAAATGACCCTTCTAATGTACTAGTTATTAACAACACAATTGCTGTTTCGTCTGATAATACATTGCTTTTTTATAAACTACCATCAAAACTTGAAACATCAATGAAATTTAACGATAAAATCGTACAAATTGCACGCAAAGATAGCGATATTTTAGT
>JAVRLY010000123.1:0-3046 GCA_031960885.1 Desulfurella sp.
TTGTATATTCATTTATAATATTTTGTTCTGTTGACGATAAACTGCCACCGCCTCCTATACTGCTTAAAAGGTCGGCATTAGCTGTTGTATTAAGCCCTAAAATTCCTATAAAAGCTATTATACTACATAGCTTGAATGATTTCTTTCGCATTTGCGCCTCCTGCAAAAGCTTTTAATAAATTTCCTGTCTGCCTGTTAAACAGGTAAACAGATGGAGTAACTGAAACAATTTTTGCCAAATTCAACACAACATTGTTTTGAGTAACATAGTTTTGAAAACCGTATTGGTAAAGCATTCTAACCACTGCATTCGGATCATCGCCTATAGGATAGACCATAATTTGCAGATTAGGGAAAATCGCTTTTATTTTCTGCAACTCTAAAAGTTCATTAGCGCTTGCTTGATTTACAGAAACATAAACAATAAGCAACTCACTATTTGTAATAGGCTTTAAAGCTTGTATATGTTTTGCAAATTCTTGGTCTTTTAATTCTTGTAAAACCATAAAACTTTTAGCCAAAGCTTCACTTCTTTGATTTAACCAATCAAGATATAATTCCCCTGTTTCTTTTGTAGGTTTGGTTAAGAAATCTAAAACAGGACCGGGTGGCTTATTAGGATTATTATCCCATAATTCCTCTGGAGTAAATACATAATGCCCGTTTTTGCCTTTTGGATAATAATATGGTAAATCGCTGTTTTGTTTTTCTGCTACACTATTATCGCTTTTTGCATTGCTGTTGCTGTCATTGCTTATTGTAACTGACTGAGTAACTGTATTGCTTTGCGTTGTATTGTTATTTTCTGTTCCCATAGGAACTCTATAAGCGTATGTATTAGATGCTATAAAGCTAGTTAACAAAGCAACTGCTATAAACTTTTTGGAAATCATTTAAATACCCCGTTCCATGCAAACCTCTAATTGACATAAATTTAAAATAGACATCGTCTTTGTTTTTTATTTGATTTAGGATTTTTTGGTCGCAACTCAATTCAAACTCTACATTATCACTGTAATTCTGCGTAAATATATACTGCAAGCCGTGCTGATAAAAAAACTGCTGTGCCTGCTGTGCATTTGCAAAACTGCATTGTTCTGATAGATAATAAATAACAGGATATAAATTATGGCTTCTTGCCAAATTTATGGCTTCTTGAACTTTTTCAGCGTCAAAATTGTCTTTCGTAAAGTAAAACCAAACTGAATTGTCTAATTTATTTACAGTTAAATCCTGATAATTAGGCACATATTTAGGTTTTAAACCTGCATCAATAATCTCTTTTGCTTTTTCCTGCATAGATTGCTGTTGCGTCTGCTGTTTATTTATTATAGTCTGAACTTCTGATTTAAAATTAGACCGTGTTTGATGCGGTGTATTATTATTCTGCTGAAACATATCAGCTTGGCAGTATGCAGTAATTATTAGACTACCACATACAGCAAGTAAACTTTTTCCAATAAATCCAAACATAATTGCCGTCCTTCGCTACAAGGTTTTTATCCCACGAAGCAAAATTTGTGCCTATATTCATACAGCTTTCTTTATGTGGAATAGCCATTTGTATTTTATCTGAACCCGTTGAGATATCTAATGGAACTGCACTAATCATAAATCTTGGCTGATTATTGCTTTGTGAATCCCAGCTTGCCCCTCTTACTGCATCAACTGCGCTTCCTACCACTTCCGAACTCTGATTAACAAAACCAACTCTTGGATATAAAGTAGCCCAATTGCCTATACACATATTGCCGAGAGATACACTACCAGCATTTCCGCCAAATCCGTTAATTAGATTAGATGGTATGTTTGCCAGCGAACAAGCTTGTATAGCCTGCAAAAAACCAGACAAATATCTTCTAAAAGTAGCTTGATCCGCCGCCTGCCTCCAATTCAACAAATCAATTTCTGAAAAATAATAAGGAAACATATCTGTTATTGGAGCGTCACAATATTTAGGTTTTGGGTGCATAATCTCAAAAGCTTTTAAGGGGAAACCTACAATATGAACTTCTCTGAACTGTAAAGGATGGTCTTTGTCAGCTGTAATTGAACCGCTTGTTATTTCAGCTGGACTTCCCAAAGTATTGCCTGCCGTATCTGCTATTGCACCAACCGCTTTTAACATCATATTTACTATATCAATTTTACTGTAAGCAAATTTATTTGGAGTTTCTAAAATTAGAACAGGAAGCCACATAGATACTTTTGGAGCAATAACAGGGTGACCGTGTTTCCATTTTATACAGATACCTACTATTTGCCAATCTACGCAACCTGCGTCAGCCCAAGACTGATATTTAAAACCTTCTGCCAAAGTTATTGCGCCAACCAACTCTTTTGCAAGCTGTCCTATATCCTGCACTTTCGGAGTTGCTTTATTGATTGTTTGATTACCGTCTAAATTTTGGTTAATACCATTATCGTTACTTGAATTATTACTTGCGTTATTAATGCTATTGTTATTAGTTAAACCGCTATTACTTGAATTATTATTACCTGAATTATTTGCATTCATACCATTATCATTTCCGCCTGTCGTTACTTGGTTAGGACTTCCTTGATAAGTAACCGAATTTGATTGTCCGTTTGAGTCTGTTGTTGTAACTGTTGTAGTCTGGTTAATAGGTTTTGAGTTATTAAGGTCGTCAAATTCTGTCCTGTTAGGGTTGCTTGGCACTTGCGATGGAAGCTGTGGATTTTGTATAGGATTTTGCGGAACGCTGGATTGCGTATTGCTTGCGGGAGCAGTAAATAAATCTGCCTTTGCGTTATGTGCCACAGCAAAACAAAGCATAGAAGCCAAAATAAAAGCCTTTTTCAACGCTAAACTCCTTTGTTACTTATAATATATACAATAAAAATAGAAAAGTCAAATTATTTTTATAAAATTAGATTTATATATTTAAAAAAATATTTGCTTGGCTTTTAAAAGCCAAGCAAGGTTATCTAGAATGAACTACCATCATCTTCTGCTTCTTTTTTAATTTCTATTTCTACATCTGTTTCTGTTTTTACTTCTGGTTCTGGTTTAATATAAGCTGTA
>JAVRLY010000124.1:0-3104 GCA_031960885.1 Desulfurella sp.
TATAGCCTTAATATCTCAAAAATTAGAAAAAGCCTATACAAGCAGTTAATTTTGGTTTACTATAAAACTTACTCTATTAAGCGTATATTCTTTTTGGGGTAAATTCAATATTTACCCCAAAAATTGCACTTCAATGGATTTTACATCCCACCTGAATTGAAATTTTTCAATGATTTCTTCTTTTATCGCATTGGCAAATTGACTAGTGTCTTTTAGATCCAATAGCACAGTTAGTTTGCCATCTTTAAACTCAATATTAGAAAGCATCTTAGAGCTGATTAAATCCTTGCCTGTATTGGGGTCAATTACCCCTCTTAAGCGCTCTTTTATTAGTGATTCATCTGTAGGTTGGTCTTTGGGCGTTAATCCATTTCTTTCTTCGTAATTTTCAATAGCGCGCTTTAGCGATTGAATAGCCAAAATTGAACAGTGAACTTTAACTGCGGGCAACCCCCAAGCTCATCTACTACTTGTGAGTATTTCAAACTCTTTGCTTCTTCAATTGTTTTGCCTTTTGCAATTTCTGTGATAATTGATGCAGTTGCAATATTTGAAGCGCACCCAAATGATTTGAATTTTATATCTTCAATAATATGCGTGTCCTTATTTACCTTTAGTTGCAATTGTACCATGTCGCCGCATGCTGGTGAGCCTTCTGTTGCTTGTGCATCTGGGTTTTCTATTTCACCTAAATTTTTTGGGTTTAAAAATAAATCCATTACTTTTTTTGAATATGGAACATTTGCCATTTTACCCCTCCTTGTATAATGGGCTCAAACGTCTTAAAAAAGCTACATCTTCTTTTAAGTACTCTATTGTTTTGTCAATTTCATCAAATGTGTTAAATTTGCCAAATGAAAACCTTATGGAGCCGTGCGCAAGCTCATGCGAGAGTCCACACGACAACAACACATGCGAAGCCTCAAGCGATTTAGAAAAACACGCGCTGCCAGTTATAACGCTTACACCGCGCAAATTCAAACGCAGCGTCAATGACTCGCCTTCAATATATAAAAATGTCACATTTGCTATGCCAGGGTGAGAGCTATCAAGTGGGCTATTTATCCTAATATGCGGGATTTGTTTGATTTTTTCCAAAAAATAGTCTTTTAAGCTTTTTATGTAGTTGAATGTGTCTTTGTTAAATATTTCAATGGCTTTTTGCATGCCAACAATCGCTGGTATATTTTGCATGCCGCCTCTTAGATTGTACTCTTGATAGCCACCATCAATCAATGGCTCAATCTCAACGGAATTTCTTACAATAAGCGCCGAAGCGCCTTTTGGCCCATAGTATGTGTGAGAGCCAATTGTTAGCAAGTCAATGTTTAATTTAGATAAGTCAATATCAAAAAAAGGAAATGAAAATGTAGCGTCAGCATGATATAGGCAGTTTTTCTGCTTGCAAATATAACCTATCTTGCCAATATCTTGGAGCGTGCCAATTTCTTGATTTACATGCTGAATGCTTACTAATATAGTATTTTCATCAATTAGCGATTCAAGCTCATCTAAATTTACATAGCCTTTTTCATTAACGCCTACATATCTTATCTCAAAGCCTTTTTTCTGCAAATTTTTGGCTATGTTTATTATGGGAAGATTTTCTATTTTGCTTATGACAATGTTTCCAGCTTTTTTAGCAAAACAAACGCCTTTTAATGCCAAATTATTTGATTCGGTTGGCGATGAGGTAAAAACGCATTTGTAGTCTTTGGCATTTAGTTTGTTTAAAATAAACGCCCTAGCATTTTCAAGCGCTTCTTGCACAACAATCCCATCTTCGTGGCTAAAAATTGATGATGCTACAGCATAATTTTGTGTAAAAAAAGGAATCATAGCGTTTAGCACTTCATCGTCAACCCTTGTTGCGGCTATATTGTCAAAATAAATCCTGCTCATTTTTTACTCCTTTGCGTGTAATTTCAAACACTCACATTAGATAGTATAATGATAACTTTTTAAAAGTCAATAGACTTGACAACTTTGGTTAAGTTTAAAGGCACCTATTATTTGCTAGGTGCCTTTGGTGTTGTGGTAAAAATCGTTGATTGTGTTTGATTTTTATAAACATAATAAGAGATGGCAACAGAATTAATCATAAACAAAAAAGCTAAAAACCATGTGACTTTGGCAAAAAACGACAGAGCACCCGTTGCGCCAAACAGCGTATCTGAGGCTCCAGCGCCAAACGATACACCCATATTTGCGCCTTTGCCTTTTTGAAGCAGTATTAAAACAATAAGCACAACGGACAATATGCCTTGCAAAACCATCAAAACAGTAAGCATTACTTCACTCCTTTTGCTTTCTCAAAACTAACGACTATTTCTTTAAACTTCTGCGCATCAAGACTTGCCCCACCAACCAAAAAGCCATCAACATTTGGTATAGATGCAATCTCAAATGCGTTTTGGGGGTTTACGCTGCCACCATAAAGCACTTTTTTGTTAAAATGCTTTTTTATAAACTCATGCGCTTCAAAAATTTGCTCTTGGCTTGCTGCTACCCCGCTGCCAATTGCCCAAATGGGCTCGTATGCAATTATAACATCGCTTTCTATATCTTGCAAATCTTTGCTTAGCTGGTTTTGCAAATGATTGTATGTTTCGTTATTTTTTCGCAACATAGCATCTTCGCCTACGCACAAAATTGGCACAATCGAGTGTTTTATGGCGCTTTTTAGCTTTTTGTTAATCATTTCATCGATTTCGCCAAACAACTGCCTGCGCTCGCTGTGGCCTACGATCACATACTCGCACCCAATGGATTTAAGCATCATACCAGATACCTCGCCCGTATAAGCCCCTTCATCTTCAAAGTACAAATTTTGAGCGCCAAGCTTTATATTTGAGCCTTTGAAGCACTCAAAAAGCTCACTCAAATACACAAAAGGCGCGCATACACAAATATGCGTTTTACTGTTTGCCAAATCTGATTTTATAGCGCATCCCACCTCAAGCGCTTTACTTGCGCTAAAGTGCATTTTCCAATTTGCAAAAATCATTATTTACTCCTCCAAAGCTTCAATACCGGGCAGTTTTTTGCCTTCAAGAAGCTCTAAGCTTGCTCCGCCTCCTGTTGAGATATAGGTAATGTTGCCA
>JAVRLY010000125.1:0-3041 GCA_031960885.1 Desulfurella sp.
TTAATCTTTCTAATGAACGACATAATGTATAAAATATACACTACAATAAGAAAAATGTCAAGGAAAAACATTAAACTTTAAAGGTTTTCTTTGTAGTGGATAAAAAGTTGGGGGAAGTTGGGAAATAAGTGTCTACCAAACTTTACACAACTGGTTAAGAATATTTTATAAAATTATGAACTCCTAATATAAGGCATTTCAAAATAGTTTTGGATACAACATAGCACAATAGCATAAAAAAATTTAAATTTTTAAATATTCAATTATCTAAATTTTCAAATATTTGAATATTCAAAAATATCCAAATATTCAGTTTTCAAGTAATTAACAATTTTTTATGTAACTCTTCTATGGCGAAATTAATTATGTCAGATAAGTCCATTTTCTTGTTTTCTTTTATAAAATAAATCTCGAGCTCTTTAAGACGTAAATTGTTATCAGGAGATATATAAAATCCTTTAAACGGCCATTCTTTTCTTTTTACAGTTTTAACTATTTGATTGTTTGATTTGTTAGATATTTGATTATCTGAATATTCAGATATTTCATTGTTTGATTGTCCACTATCTTTTTTTTCTGAATATTTGATTGTTTGATTATTTGTTTGTTCCATATGCGAGAGAAATCCGTCAACTAGGCCTTTTTTTCTAGCCATATTAGCACCTCTTTTACTAAAACTTTAAGATTTTCAAGTGTCTCTATATCAAGATTCTCTCTATATACGGGTTGCCTACTTGCATTTGAATACTGAAATGCCGACCTTCTGTATACAGGTGGGAAAATCTTAAACGACATCTTCCTTAACTCTTCAATAATCTCTTCATGAAGCGTAATTCTCTTATCATACATAGTAGGAACTATTCCTACTATTTCTATCTCCTTTTGCAGATATTCTTTTAACTCATCAAGTATTTCTATGAGGTGTTTTAATCCGGCAAGGCTATACAATCCCATCTCAACAGGAACTATTATTCCATTAGAAGCAGTCAAAGCGTTTATTGTTAATATGCCAAGATTTGGCGGTGTGTCCACAAGCACTATATCATATTTATTTTCAAATTTTGTCAAAGCCCTTGATAGTCTAAATTCTTTTGCAATAGCAGAATGAAGTCGTGGCTCAGCGGTGAAAAGCGTAAGTGATGCTGGAACGAAGTCAAATAGCTCTCCTTCTCTAATTGGCAAACTACCATCTATTAACATCTCATAAGAAGTATCTTTTTCAGGTATTTCACCTAATACACTAAGCGTAAGGTTTGATTGTGGGTCCATATCAATTACAAGTGTTTTCACCCCTGCTTCAACAAGAAAATGAGCAAGGTTAAATGTTATGGTAGTTTTACCTACACCGCCTTTCTGATTTACAACCGATAAAACTTTCACAAACAATATTATAATTAAAAATTATTGAATAGTCAATTATTTTAATATTTAAATATTTAGATATTTAAATATTATTATCACAATACAAACAAATGTGTTTTTCAGTTACAAAATCACAATTTAAATCTTACATTAAATCCTCTCTCGGTAATGTATAATTAATTGTGTCATTGAATCCCCCTTGAAGGTTTGTAGTATTGTATTAACTAACAACAAACCATTTCAAGGAGGATTGAGATTAATGAGTGATGTTATTTTAGAACAATTAGCAAATTATTTCAAGGAAATGTTGGAAGAAATTATGTTAAAAGAAAGAGAGCAGTATTTGAAAGAAAACAGCAAGACAAGAGGTAATGGATATTATGTTAGAACCCCTAAGACAATTTTAGGGGATTTAGAGCTTGAAATCCCAAGAACAAGAGATGGTAATTTCAAACCCTCAATAATCCCTGAACGCAAAAGAGTAACGTTTTTACTTGATGATGTAGTTGCAGCTTTGTTTTGTGCTGGATTAAGTGCAAGAAAAACAGGACAGGTTATAAAAAATCTTGTAGGAAGTTCAATATCAGCATCATATATTAGCGCCAATACTGATATAGCTGAAGGCGTTATAGAAAATTTTAGGAATAGGGAACTTAATGGCACATACCCTGTGCTTTATATAGACGCAACCTACATACCATTGTTTCGCAATAATGTAGCCAAAGAAGCTGTTTATGTAGTTTTAGGTCTTAGAAATGATGGCAAGAGGGAAATATTAGGTTATTTTCTACCGGGAGGCGAAGAGAAAGCAACTGTCTGGAAAGAGGTTCTTTTTGAATTAAAAAATAGAGGTCTAAAAGGTGTAAAAATGATAGTTAGTGATGACTTAGCTGGTTTAAATGAAGCTATAAGTGAAGTTTTTCCTGATATAGAACACCAGCTTTGTTGGTTTCACCTAAAGAAAAATATCAAAAACAAAACAAGAGCTAAGGATTTTGATGAAATAATGAAAGATTTAGAATACGTTTTAGAGTCAAAAACAGAAGAAGAAGCTCGTCAAAGGATGTTGTCCTTTATAGATAAGTGGAGCAAGCTTTATAGATACTTTAACAATCTTAGGGGGAAAGTAAAAAACTACTGCTATTTTTTTAAATTTCATCCTAATATTAGAAGCTATCTAAGAACTACAAATTGGTTAGAAAGATGTTTTAAGGAACTAAAGGACAATATTAGGACAAGGGGATATTTTCAATCAGAACCAAGCGCTAATAAATTTTTGTATTTATTTTTTAGTGAAAAGGATTCAACTTTTAGAAGTAGAAAGTTAAGATATTCTACCATACTTGAGGAGGCATTTAATGGATAAAAAGCCTTCAAGGGGGACTGACACAATTAAGTTGACATTACCAATCTCTCTATACCTAATATCAATGGTCACAAAAACTAAAAATAAAACAAATCAATTATCGCTTTATATCAATTACCATACACATTTAAGATTATTTTGAATATTTGACAACCAAAAAGCATCCCGTTATGAAAAATAAAGAATAAATTGTAAAAACTACGCTAGAAATTCCAGATGAGATTAGACAAAGCAAGATCGATAGTAATGTTTTTCTTTATTATAAAAAATTTGATAGACTATATTGTGTAGTAGTTAAACATTTTAAAAATGA
>JAVRLY010000126.1:0-2926 GCA_031960885.1 Desulfurella sp.
TCAATAATTGGTCCGCCTGGGTAACCAAGCCCTAAAATACGCGCCACCTTGTCATAGGCTTCACCTACCGCATCATCAAGCGTCTTTCCAAGCAACGTGTACCTGCCGATACCCTCAACTAAATACAAATGCGTATGGGCACCAGAAACAATCAACACAATAAATGGAAATTCTATGTCTTTTTCTATGAAGCTTGCAAATATATGACCTTCTATATGATTTATAGGAATAAGAGGCAGATTGTACCTATATGCTAAACCTTTTGCAAAACTCACGCCAACAAGCAAAGAAGGCAACAATCCAGGACCTATTGTTACAGCAATATGCGTTATATCTTTTATACAGCAGTTAGCTTGTTCAAAAGCTAACTGCGTTGCCTTATCAATGTTTTCAAAATGCGTTCTTGCTGCCATTTCTGGCATTATGCCGCCATATTGTTCATGTATAATATTTTGAGAAATCACTACATTTGATTGTACGTTTGAACCTAAAATTGCACATGATGTATCATCGCAAGATGTATCAAACGCTAAAATTACTGCTGACATTGCTTTAAATTTTCTTTGATATCTTTAAGATATGGTTTTAACTGATTTTTTAAATGAAGAATTGCTTCTAGGGTTACTATATTATCATGCCCTATGACAATAACATTTTTGCCTTCCTTTGCAAGGTCAATCGCGACTAATAAATGATCTTCAACATATTTTAGGCGTTTTTTATTGTCAATAAACATATCCCTTGTAGCATATCTTACACCAAGTTTGCATGCAATAAAAGCCCCAACGCTGTGTGGCGTAGTTAGGCTATCCACAAAAAAGAGGTTGTGTTGTTTTAAAAATTTCATCATATCATAAACTTTATCTGCATTTTGTAAGAATTTGGAGCCCATGTGATTATTAAAGCCACTTGCGCATGGCACCTTCTCAAGCGCTTTTTCTATCTTTTCTGTAATTTCATTATCGGAATCTGAAACTTTAAGTAACAATTTATAATCATTCAAATGTTTATTGACAGACTCACTTGGCATATGAAGCATTACGGTATAGCCTTTTTTACAAAAGTTGTTTGACATGTAAGCATATGGAGTATCTGGTATAAATGAAAAAGCTATAGGCATGTTGATTTCTAAAAATTTACTCATCACATAGTGATCATAGCCCATATCATCAATGATTATTGATATACTACCTGGCCCTGTAGCAAATCCAAAGCTGGGTAAAAATAAAAGAAAGAGTGCAAAAAATGCACCCTTTATAACAAAATTCCTTATTTTTTTGGCCATTCTGCAATTTGAGCTTTGATAATATTTATAGCTGTTAATAGCTGGAAATCCTGAGTTGTTTGCGGCTCTTTTACAATTTCTTCTGGTTTTTGCTTGTTGGTTTCATTGCTTGTTAAGTGGTTTATTAAATTTTCTTCTCTTAAAGCATAGCCAAAATCTTCTGGTTCAACTTTAGCTGGTTTTACTTCTATATTTGGCACAATGCCAACAGCTTGTATGCTATGACCATTGGGTGTATAGTACTTTGCTGTTGTTAGCCTTAACGCATAGCCATCTTCAAGCGGTATAATGCTTTGAACACTACCTTTTCCAAAGCTTCTGGTTCCAACTAGTACGGCAGTTTTATGGTCTTTTAAGCAACCTGCTACAATTTCAGCAGCAGATGCAGTACCAGAGTTTATTAATACTGCAATAGGCATATGCGGTACCTTTTCGTCTTTTGCATAAAACACCTGATCATCATCTTTGTGCCTACCTTTAATTGATACAATGACGCCTTTATTTACAAATAGATTTGAAACGCCAATTGCTTCTGTCAATAATCCACCTGGGTTGTCTCTCAAATCTATTACTAATCCTTTAATGCCTTTTTTCTCTAATTTCTCAAGAGCATCTTTTACGCCTTTTGTTGTGCCTTCTTGAAATTGAATAATTCTAATATAGCCAATGCCATCCATATCTTTAGACTCAACGCTTTTTATGTGTATGATTTCTCGCTTTATGTTAAAAATTAATGGTTTTTTTTCGTTTTTTCTTCCAATTACCAGTCTTACATCTGTGCCGGGTTTTCCCCTCAATAGTTTTACGGCTTCATCCAAACTCATTCCCAGTGTGCTTTTATCGTTAATTTGCAAAATTATATCTCCAGCTTTTATGCCAGCTTTATATGAAGGCGTACCTTCAATTGTTGAAATAACAGTAATGAGCCCATCTTTTAGCGTAATTGATGTGCCAATACCACCAAATTCGCCAGTGGTTGAAACCTGCAAGTCTTTGTATTCTTGAGGTGTCATAAATGCAGAGTGAGGATCAAGCGAACTAACCATGCCTTTTGTAGCATTGACTATGAGCTCTGATGGGCTTACTTTATCTACATACTGCGACTGAACAATTGCCAATACTTGAGAAAACATTTTCAAATCGTTATACTGATTTGATGTAGCATCAGATGGTGTAACACGAAAACTTAACACAGCTGTAGCTATAATCACTAGACTAATAACTATACCTATCGCAATTAAAAAGCGGTTTTTCATAAACCTAACCTCCTAAGTATTTTCTATTAATAAAATCAAGCGGGTTTACTGGCACAGAGCCTTTTCTGATCTCAAAGTGCAAAATATCCCCGCTTAAGTGGCCTATAATTTGACCTTGAAAAACCATTTGACCTTTTGAAACACTTGGTGATACATGAGCATAAATACTGTAGTAACCATTTAAATGACTGATAATTATAACGCCTCCAAGACCAGGCAAACTTCCAACGTAGTCAACCTTGCCTTTAGCAATTGCTTTAACTGGGCTTGAATTTGCTGCTTTTATATCAATACCATCATTGCGTGTTTGTACATTAAATACAGGGTTAGTTTTTATACCAAAATTATCTACAATCACACCCTCAACAGGTGGCATAAGACCGGT
>JAVRLY010000127.1:0-2897 GCA_031960885.1 Desulfurella sp.
ACAGGCATAATCGTTCTCAATTGCGCTTTTTAAATATAAAACATAATTTTTTACTTTGTTTTCTCGGTGTTTTTCGTTGCAATACTTTATCTGTGCTATTATATAGTCTTTTCTTTTGTTTTCTAACGCTTCGCGCAATATGTCAATAATTTTTTTCGTATTTTTAAATTCATTAGGTAAGTATATAATAATTTCTTCAAGTTCTTTATTGTTTGATTGTTCTGGTAGTTGTTGTAGTGGCTGTAATTGTTGCATCTGTATTTGTTTTTCTTTGTTTTGTTTCGGTTTAGCTGTAAATTTTATATGTGTGTACGTTTTACCGGTTTTTAGTAATTCATATTTCATAATAAAATCTATATTTTCGCTCGCATTAAGTTCATTAACTGCGACATCAAGCACTTTTGCTTTTATATTATCAATTCTACCGTTATATTTTCCCTCAATGCCAAAAACTTTTTTGAACTCCTTCATCGGCATTTTTGGTATTTCGACTTTGTGATAGTCTTTTACGAGTTCGTACAATATTATGCTATATTTGCTTTCAAGTCCCCTAATAATTACCAAATCAATGTTTGCATACATACCATTTTTGCTAATTATTGATTGCCTTACTCTTTCAGGGATAGAATATGTGACAGTTACAAATTTCGTTATTTTGTCTGTTTCTATTTCTATATTATCAAGTAGACTTGCAATACCTTCAATATGCTTATCTTTTTCAAGTATATTGTATTCAAGCTCTATACTTTTCAGTCTTTTTAATATTTTTTCATACATAACATTGTTTTTATCGTCTTCATTAACATTTAAAGCCTGTTTAAGTGTTGCGAGCGTTGTTGTAAATATATGTTGCTGTGGATTTTGCCTTAAACTAATTTCTGCAACTTTTAGAAGCATATTATACAACTTTCTCTCTCTTGCATCTAAATTGCCGCTAATTGCAATTGTGCCGCTTGGTTTTTGTAATATTGTTGTTTTCTTTGTTTTTACAATGTTTGTTAAATTCATAAAATCTCCTTCTAAAGTTTTATGATAATATAGCATATATCCCTACTTTTGTCAATAATATAAGTAGGGATATGGTATTCAAAAAGTAGGGATATGGTATTCAAAAAGTAGGGATATGGTATTCAAAAAGTAGGGATATGGTATTCAAAAAGTAGGGATATGGTATTCAAAAAGTAGGGATATGGTATCATTTAATCCTATCCCAACAGCATTCTTGAAAGCCTAAATTATTTAAAAGAGTATGTTTATATATTAAAACCACTACAAACTATAACTCCTATTATCTGAAACCAAAATTATATCATTCAAGATCACTAAACTTCTTCTCTGTTCGTTGTGGTGGTTTATTTTTTCAAATAAAAAATTAAGATAATCAAGATCATCAGTAACACTAAAGCCTATCTAATTTTCTATATCACAAATTTTATTTATTATTGATTTTTATTATGATCTTTATTGATTGTATTTTTTTATTTAAATTATTTGTTTTACACTTTACCGCTATATATAGGAAAAATTTTAGCATATTTTTGGCGGCGTGATCATCTAATCTTGACTTTTTTCAAAAATGCGCTATTATATAATTACATTTGTTTATTCACGGGTAACCCTTTCACTGCAACTTTCCTCTTCATTGAGGATTAGCGCTTTGCGTGGTCCGTGAGCCGTTGCAGGAGATTGGCCAAAGGTAGTGGGGATGCGCCACTATCTCACTGACCAGCGTCGCGGCTGATGAGTTGTTTGCAGGTTTTCTCTTGCAGCGCATTTTAAGAGAAAACCAATTGTAATGTTTATATTGGATTAAAGAGTAGAGTACCCTTTTTTTGTTTTTTTCACATCTAAAACAATAATAGATAAGATTATAAATACGGCTAGAAAAGTTGGTGGTTCGAGTCCACCCGTTCGCTTTGACGAGCGTAGTTTAGCTGGTTTAAAACAGTCTAGCCTATATTATTAAAGGCGCGCGCCACTGTGTTGCCTGGTTAGGTGTGGTGTGCGTTCATTTCTAAACGCCAAGGCGCGACACACGCCTTGGTAGTTATGAGCTAGAAAATTGACGGTTCAAGTCCACTCGCACATTTTGTTTCAACAAAACTTAGCTTAATAGGTTGAGAGCGTTTCTAGCCCACTTGACCTTAGATACTTAATTGACTTTATAAAATAAAAAAGCTTTGCATTTGCAAGCCTGCCCTCGTGTAGCGCCTGCGTTGCGTTAGCAAGCAGGAAGCGATAGAGGACAGGCGCAAGCAATGCAAAGCATACCTTGATTGAGCTAATGATAAACTATAGATATGTTTACAGACAGCGAAGCAAGGCTTGGATTCTTGTGTAGCGATAGCGGTAAAGAAGCCAAGCCGAAGCGAAGCGTTGAGACTAACAAACAACACCTTGCGCGTTTATTTGTGGCGCTAGCCCAAATAGACGCGCAAGGATAATTCGCCTTTTTTTTGATTTTTCAATATACAAAAGTAAAAATATTAGGGACTAAAGGGACTGATTTTGTATGGCTTTGTAAGATTTTATATATTTTTGTATTTTTTTACATATGGCAGGATGATAAACAGGCCCGTAGAGGCCTCTAGAACGCTCTACAATGAAATGTAGAGGGTTCATAAGTATATTTCCCCTCATGAGCCTTCTAGATATCAACCTGGGGCAAAATAGAGGGGTTTTTATGGTTATGAGATTTTAACAATATAGCCTTATATAGATAAAGCCACCTGCGGGTGGATAAAAACAGCCATTCTTCTCAATCGCCCTTCAATAGGGTTTTATATAGATCAGTATTGGTCAGTATTGAGCAATACTGCGTCCATGGTAGCTGCAGCCATATAAAATGCAGCAAGACATTTAACATTTGCTAGTTTTAAAAAAACTAGCTGATTGAG
>JAVRLY010000128.1:0-2878 GCA_031960885.1 Desulfurella sp.
CAAATTTCTTTTCGGAACTTAGTATTCTTTTCAAGAATTTTAAACTATAATTGTATAATGCCTCGAAAATTTAGTCAGATTTTTTAACACTTTATTTCTCAAATTTGCTAAGGTTTTACAACAAAACGACGGTTTTTTTATAAACCTAGCATAATTCAAGAAAATTTGTCTTCTTAAGTTTGAACCATGGATACATAAACCACCTTTTGAGGTTTACAACCAATACTATGCAAATGTTGAGACTGTTGCATGAAGAAAAAACAAAAGACTCACAATATTAACTGTGAGTTAGGCTCGGGAAGGGAAGATGAATAATAAAAAAATAGTCTTGATAAATGGATACAGTATACAGGTAAAGTTTAATAAAGTTACGATTAGAATGCTAAGTAGTAACAGTAACAGAAAAAAAAGTAGGAGAGACTCCTACTTGATAATTTCACTTTACTCCTTTGGTGCAAGTACTGTTATTATACCTTCTACTACCACTTCTCCATTTTGATTAGTGCATGTGGCTTTTAATTTAACTCGATTTTTTTCGAAGATAATTTCTGCCACTTCTACTTCAGCTTTTATTGTATCACCAATTCTTACAGGTTTTGTAAATTTTAATTCTTGACCAAGAAGAATGGTTCCTGTTCCTGGTAATTTAGTACCTAACGCAGTAGAAATTAATCCAGCTGTCAACATTCCGTGGGCTATTCTTTCCTTAAACATTGTTTTCTCAGCTTCTATTTGGTTGACGTGTACAGGATTAAAATCACCTGTAATTCCAGCATACAGATAAATATCTGTTTCTGTAATTGTTTTTTCAAAATAGTCTTTATCACCAACTTTTAGTTCACTAATTGTTTTTCCCATAATATTTCTCCCTTTTTGTCTTCGTACAAAAATAAAAAGCAAAAATAAGTAATTGTCGAGTTAATTGCGTCAATCTTTTTTGGCTAAATTATTAACTATTAAATGACTCCTTCTTTAACTATTCGGGCTTGCCACTCCTTTTGGCGCTACTACTAAATCCATGTACCCATGCTTATGGTCTTTTAGATCTTCTGCTGTTGGATATCTTCTATCTGGACATACATCAAACATCCAATGCTTTGTTTTGATACCCAATTTTGCTGCTTCTTTCTCCAACTCTTCCCTATCATCTGGGTGAGCTATGCTAATTAGCCTGCGTGCTTTTTCTGCATCTGTGCATGCCATAAGGTTAACAATACCATATTCTGTAGCTACATAGTTTACAAACTGCGAAGGCACATCGACCACATCACCTCTTTCTAACATGCCTACAATGCGAGATTTACCGTCTGGTGTTCTAGATGTTGCTGCAAGCACCGTCCTGCCGCCTCTAGACAATTGTCCACCTACCACAAATTGGAATTGGCCACCTGTACAGGCTATAGGTCTACCCGCAACTGCACTTGACACAACCTGACCTCTAATATCAATTTTTGCAAAACTCATTATGCCCATAAAATTGTCTACCATAGACAAAGTTAAGAAATTATTTGTGTAGTTAATATCATATGCAGCAAACATTGGGTTGTGATGCATCCATTCAAAATACCTCTCTGGTAAAAGTGGAACAGCATAAGCCCAAGCGCACCTTCCTTGATCAATCGATTTCTTTGAGTTATTAACTTTGCCTTTTTCAATTAATGTAAAAGCCCATTCGCCTATCATTTCAGTATGCACACCTAAATCTTTTAAATCAGAGTCCGCTATCGCCAAAACTACAGCTGTTGGCAATGCTCCGACACCTACCTGCAAAGTGTCTCCGTTTCGCATTATAGACAAGATGTGCTCCGCTATTTTCTTCTCTGCCTCAGAAGGTACAATTTGTCGTTCATCTAAGCGTGGATATTGTGCATCCGGATCAGACAAATCAGCCTCGATAAAATAATCCACATCATCAATATGTAAATTCACATTTCGACCGGGCTCGCACCATGCATAGTCTTCCCTTATCTCACATACGAACTTTTTGCAAGTTTTCGCCGTCATCATAAAAATAGATGCACCATAACTGCCATTTACATAACTACCTTCTGGTTTTGCAATTGTTGCAACGCCCCAATCTGCCGCCCTTTGAGATTTTTCTTTTCTGTAGAATCGTGCAAATTGATAATTCCAATGCATTGCCCAATCCCATGGAAACCAATCAAAACCTTGCCAGCCTTTTTTAAGGACATTCCTTGTGCCTTGGTGTAAATACCCTTGATGTTGTATGTGATATTTTCCTTCTTTATCGTATCTAAGACCAAAATCTGTACCTAAAAACCCGTTATCCGGTGCCCAAAACTCTATATTTTGAAGTTTGTCAGGACCCTCTCCAAGCCTTTGGAAAATAGCTTTTCTATGAACAACAGGATCTGATCCCACTATACAACCATAAATCCAATCACCCGATTTCACCATACCCGCAAATTTCTCTGGCGTGATAGTCTTGTTTCTAATTTTCTGCATAACAGGTGAACTTTGCACCAAAGATCCATTTTTAAAATCCGAAAAATCACTCATAAAAAAACCTCCTTCTTTAAAAATTTTTAAATTTCCTCAATTATTTAATTAATTAATATCAATATACTAATCTGTCAAGACTATTTTTTTTATTATCCATCTTCCCTTCCCGAGCCTAACTCATAGTTAATATTATAATGCCCCCGGAAATTTAGCCAGATTTTTTAACAACTTATTTCTCATCTCAAATCTTATCAGATTTCTGATAAGATTTGAAAAAAGTTTTTTGTATTCTTAAATCTGAAGTTAATGAATTTTTTGTAGTCTGTGTTAACGTCGATATTATTTAGTTTTTCCTGTTGGTTTGATATTTTGCCTTAATTTTCTTATAAATAACCTCCACTGGATGCATCACCTT
>JAVRLY010000129.1:0-2873 GCA_031960885.1 Desulfurella sp.
CTTTAGCGCTTGAACCACCTACAAGCCCAAATAAAACAGAACCGCTTGCTCCTCTCTTCCAGCAATAAAACCAAACGTCTTCTTTCTTGTTATTAACAGTCATATAAGTGGTTCTGCTTGGCTCACCAAAGCGAGCAAGAATATTTTCTTGTGTTGTACCTATAGGTATTTTATTTAAATCTTCTTGTGTTATAGCTGTCCCTTCGCTAACACTGTGAATACTTGCTACACCGCAAGATGATAAAGCAATGGCAATAATAAATAGAAAAATACCTGTAGAGAGCGTTTTGAACTTGCTTCCCATGCAAACCTCCTAAATAAAAATTAATGGAGATTATATAATAAAAGACAGAATATTGTAAATAGAATTAATTTCTCAGCCAAAAACTTTTACTTTCCCTTCTTTTCTCACAAAAAGACATTTATACCATTTAACTATCAAGCGCAATCAAAAACTGCACCAATACGCTCCACAAAATGCACCATTTTATTATTCTCTTAAATCCGTAAAATTGAAGTCCAAGCAGTTACAAAATGCTACAATATTCATATTTTGACATAAAAGTCGAACAAGTCCAACGGTTGTATTTGTTTGTAACCTTATCAAAACAGCGTTTTTTGTGATTAGTAGTAACGGAAACGGTTTCCGTTACAATATTTTTTTACGACAAAACTTTAAAAATAATGTAATAAAAGTTAGGCACGCTCGCAACAATCACCAATACCGTTGTGACTAAACATAAAAACAACGGCGGAAACCGTTTCCGCCGTTGTTTTTATGACATTTCTTATAATGAATTGTAATAAAATATGTAAACATAATTAGTTTAATTATGTTACAGAAATAGCAAAAACATTGAAAATAATACTTGACTTTTATCAGAAAAAACATTATAATACAATTAGAAATTTTTTGTTGTGAGGTGCAAAGATGAAAAAAGCAAGTTTGCACGCGAAAGAAAGGAACGATAAACGTGAGGTTTATACGTGGATAAAAAAAGACAAATTCGAAGAACTGTTAAAGATATCAGAAGAAAGCGATGTACCTATAGCAACGATAGCGCGCACAGCAATTTTAGAAATGATAAATAAAATAAAGAGAAGAAAGAGATCAGGGTTATCATTAGATTTAAAATAAACAAAAAAGCCCTGCGGCTAACAGGGCTTTTTAAGGACACTTATGCGCTTATTTATTGCTACTACAACTAATATAATATATCAAATCTCAACAAAAATCAAGCTAAAAAATCAATCATACAGGAGGTACAAAATGAAAAGCATTGATGTTTATTATGATACACTATATACTAACTATCTAGTTAAAAACACAGATAATAAGTATGTAACTTATTTTGTTAATCTTTTTGAAGAACATGATAATGATTACGATTTCAGAAGTCTGTTATTCAAAAATTATTGCAAGAAACAGCTTAGGAAGGCATGGGAATCCAATTGGTACAATATTGTTTATCGTAACTATCAAACTTCTACGTCTAGTCTAGTATTTATCGTTGCCAATCTTATATCCATAATTGAAACAGAAGTCACAGCAAAAATTTGGCTTAATAAAACTGAGATGAAAAAACACTATATTGAAAATCACAAATATCACATTGATAGTATTGATTTTGTAATTTCTGAAATCAAAGAATTTCTGCGTTGTGCGTTGCAAAACATGTATCAAAAAAAGTTAATTTATCGACAAATACGGCGTGATAGAAGAACAAACAAGAAGGTATGAGATAATGACGATATCGCATTTTAACAAAAAAGACCCTGTAGTCGTCTATGACTACAGGACTTCTCTTTTCAAAAGAAAATACATGGGTATTTGTTATGTACAATAATGCTTTTTACAAAAAAAATCAAGATAAAAATGAGGTGAAAAATGAGCAATATCTTAAAACTTTTTGATAATCTCAAGATTCCTTACACGCAAAAAGGCAACGCGCATGTTATGCGATGTCCTTTCTGTAAAGGCGACGATAAAATCAAAGAGCACAACGCACAAATTAACACAGAGAAAAACGGCTTTTACTGCTACACAGAAGATAAATTCTACACATACAAAGAAATCTTAACAAATATAAAAGCACTAGGCTATGACATAAAAGCAGATATTAGCAGTTTTGATAGAGATATTGCGAGAAGAAAACGAGAAATAGCCGAGAACGCTCAAAATCTCAAGAGCCAGCCGCCGCCTGATTTTGAAACAGCCGAGAAAGGTTTACTTGCCAAAGGCTACACAAAAACGGTAACTTTTAAATATTACCTTACAGACGGCAAATTAGCATATACAAAACATAGATACGAAAAAATTAATGAAGTTACAAAAGAAGCAGAAGACAAGACCTTTCTTTATGAGAACATTGAAGGCAAAGCAACTTTAAAAAGCGACAGAGTACAACGACAGATTTTATATGGCTTAGAACAATTTTTTTATATAATCCCACGCGAAATTTGGCTTGTAGAAGGCGAGAAATGCAGAGATATACTTATATCTTCAATGCCCGATCGTATTGAGGATATAATTTATTTGTCGTTTATAAAACCAACCGACTTTGCAGGCTTTGAAAGCTTGTTTAAAAATACGGACATCGTAATTTTTCAGGATAATGACAAGACAGGCGAGAAAAACACAAGCGAAATTGTAGATATTTTAAAAACACACGCAAACACGATCAAGGTTGTAAAGTTTGAAGAGTATGAACAAGGTTACGACGTTGCGGACTTCTTAGAAACACATGATTGGAACGACCTAATAAGCAAAATTGAAAGTGCCGATATTGTTTATCAGACGCCTATACAACAGCTTTATTTTGGTATACCAGATATAAATCTTAGCGAAAATGATTTTATACTTGAACCCTACA
>JAVRLY010000130.1:0-2768 GCA_031960885.1 Desulfurella sp.
AGAGATTTGCTTTAATTTAACAAAAAGTTGCGTTTGCACAATACTTGGTCCCAATGGGTGCGGAAAAACTACACTTCTTAAACTATTAGATAAGCTATTAAAACCGTTAAAAGGCAGCATAAATGTGTTTGAAGAAGATTTAAATAACCTGACACTAAGGGATATAGCAAAAAGAATTGCATACTTGCCTCAAGAATCCAATGTTTCTTTTTCTTATACTGTATTTGATGTGGTATTATCAGGCAGAGCTCATAATGTTGGTATGTTTTCTCAACCAAAACCTGAGGATAAACAAAAAGCGATTCAATCATTAAAAATTCTAGGCATAGAACATTTAAAAAACAAAACGTACGCTCAACTAAGTGGTGGCCAAAAAAGGCTTGTTTTAATTGCGAGAGCTTTAACGCAAGAAGCTAAAGTAATGCTTTTTGATGAACCTACAAATCACTTGGATTTTTCAAACCAATTTTCCATTTTAGCACTTATTAAAAAACTCACTTACGCTAACAATCGCACATCAATATTAACGCTGCACGACCCTAATTTGGCAGCTTTATTTTCAGATTTAGTAATTATGGTAAAAAAAGGAGAAATTTTAGCTTTTGGAAAAACATCAGACGTGCTTACGAAAGAAAACCTAAGCAAGCTTTATGAAAGAAACATAAATATTTTAAAAATAAATGATTTTATTTTCGCATTACCAGAGGGTATAAATGTCTAAGTATAAAGGGTTTATAGATGTAGCAGAAAACATCTTTAAAGATATATATCCTCTAATTGCTAAACAGATTGTAGAAAGAAGCGGCAAAAATACAGGCACAGTTTTAGAGGTTGGGTGCGGTAGTGCAATTTTGTCAAGAAACCTAAATATGTTGGGCAATTTTTATATTTTTGCGCTAGATTTAGAAATTGAGATGATAAACGCTGCATATGATTTTATAAGAAAAGAAAATAAACATATAATTCCGATCTTAGGCAATGTAGAAAACATACCATTTCGTTCACATACATTTGACCTTGTTATTAGCAGAGGTTCAATGTTTTTTTGGGAAGATAAGATAAAAGCATTTTCTGAAATATATCGCGTACTTAAAAAGTGCGGCGTAGCCTATATCGGCGGTGGCTTTGGCAACAAACAACTCAAACAAAAAATAGAATCAATTATGTTAAAGAAAAATCCCAATTGGCTAGTCGACAAAAAGAACCGCCTAAATAGTTGCAACCCAGACAATATTAAAAAAATCTTTAAAAAAGCTAATATCTGTACATATAAAATAATAAATGACGATTCTGGATATTGGCTTTATATAACAAAGGAGTAGAAGTCCTAATGAGGTGTGAAATTTGCGAGTTTAGATGCAACATTGGTGAAGGTAGTTTTGGAAAATGCATGATGTATCAAAATAAATCTGGCAACATCGTTGAGCGATTTCCCAATAGTTACCTGTTTGTGTTTCCTATATCAATAGAAACTCAGCCTATGATGCATTTTTTTCCCAATCATAAGTTTTTGCAATTAGGCTCTATTGGTTGTAATTTTAAGTGCAAAGGCTGCGTTTCAGACGTGTTTGTAAATCATATTGATGTTTTTGAAAAATCATTTAATAAACTGACGCCTCAGAAAGTCATTCAATTAGCAAGAAAAAACCAATGCATTGGTATTAGTTTTGGTATCAACGAACCCACAATGCACTATTATTCCATATTAGAGCTTGCTAAACTAGCGCATGACGAAGGCTTGCTTTTTGGAATTTCTACTAACCTATACTATACAAAAGAAGCTCTATTGAATTTGCTACCTTTTTTAGATTTTGTAAATGTAGGCGTTAAGGGGTTTTCTGATAATGTTTATCTCAACTATTGCAAAGCATTATCATCAAAAACAGTCTTTAGAAATATCGTCATGCTATTTAAACACAACGTATACTTTGAGGTTTCTATCCCCTACATTAAAGGACAAGACAATGAAGTAACAAATACTGCCAAATTTCTATCAAAATTATCCAAAAAAATTGTGCTGCAAGTAATGCGATTTATACCTTTTGGAGATGCTGAGAGCTCTTTGGAGCCGTCTATTAAAGAATCAGAGCAATTGGTAGAAAGACTTAAAACCTATTTAGATAATGTTTACCTTTTTAACTCACCAGGCACAAAGCATTTGGATACGGTAGAAAATAACGGTTTTATAAAAAGGCAATTTTGGGGACCTATGGGCGCTCATATTATATCTTACAAAAACCCAGTAGATAGTATTGTAGGCAATATATCGTCTGTTGATTATCGAGAAGATGGTTTTTTGGGCGGTTATAGGATAACGCGTGCTACAGAGATGGTGCTTGGTATACTAAATTTACTTGGAGTAAAAAAACTTAGTATCATTGCAGATATAGTTTCTAAAATTTTAACAGATAATACATTTTTGCTAGAGTTTCACAAATCGCAAGATGATGAAAGCTATTGTTTGGAAGACTACTTTAAAATCGTTAAAAAATTGGCAGATATGGCTTGCATAGATGCCACTTTTATAATCAAACGATACTTATCTATCTTGGAAGAAATCAAACAAAAAAGACTTACTATTGAACATACTCTTAAATCGTACTATGTTATGGGTACACCGCTTTTTGCACTCAACACGCATCGCTTTGAAAACAAACTGGCGCGCTATGTCGGACTTGATGTTATAAGGCTAGATAAAGAGGGCAAACCTGGTGTAAATATATCGCCAAATATACTCATTGATTATAATCCAGACATTGTATTTATTT
>JAVRLY010000131.1:0-2805 GCA_031960885.1 Desulfurella sp.
AGCAGGCTAAACTCACAATTATGTTTAAAACAAGCGCAGCCAAAAAAGCTATAATTTTTTTAAAATTTATAACTGAGGCTTGCATATGCGCTTCGCTTTAGTGTAGTGTATCCCCATACATCTTGATAGAATCTGTTGAAAATATTGTAAATTGCAAGTGACGCTTGTAAATTTTTTGTAATGTTATAAGAGATGTTGCTGTTAAATACAGCATAGCGACCAGTTTGATGTTTGTCTGCAGGATTGTAATCGGAATAGTAATATCTTGTGCCAACATATCTGCCATCTATGTGTATTAAAAGCTTTTCAATAGGATAAACATTAATAAATCCACTAGTTATACTGTATGGTATATTAGCTGATTGTGTCTGTGTAGTTGGGTTTGTGCTATCGGTGTATGTGTAGTTTAATCCTAACTCAACCTGTTTTATGGGTTTAAATGTCAAATATGATTCAACGCCTGTGGCAACAGTATTGCCTGGGACTTGGTCGTAAGTGTAAGTTGAATAATTATAAACAATTCTATTTGTTATTGTTGTTCTAAAGTATGTTGCTCCAAACGATAGTTTATTGTTGAACAAGTTTTGCATAAAACCTAAATCCCAACTTTTTGATTGCTCAGGAGAGAAGTTTGCATTTCCAATAGGGAAGCCGTCATATTGGCCGTATAGTTCATAAAGGCTTGGTGCTCTAAAACCTGTTGACCAGTTTGCTTTTAGTATCGTGCCAGTTGGCTCTACAAAGTAGCTTGCGCCTAACTTGTAAGTTCCGTGGTCACCAAATGTTTGAAAATGGTCTTCTCTAAAAGATGCTTGAAGATTTAAATTGCCAATTGAAGGTAGAAATTCTATAAATGCACCCACATTGTCGCGATTTTTGCTAAAATACGAAGGGTAATAATATTGACTCATTCTATCAAGCGTATAATTAACACCTGCAACTGTTTTAAAATTTTTATTAAATGCATATTCTGCTTGCAAATCACCGCCATATCTGTAGCCTTTGAAGTTATAGTTACAATATGGGCTTGCAGATGTGCAACCATCTTTATAATACCTTAGGTTCTGGAAGTAGTATGTATCAACTTTAAGCGTCAAATTATCAATAGTTTTTTGAGCATAAAGCTTAGCTAAGTAGGTTTCTGAATCAACCCTGTAAGATTTGCCTGGATAGGTATTATTACCCCAATAACTATCATAATTAGCACTATTTAGATCCAAATAATTTTGTACTTTTTGTGCATTTAAAATTAAACCAATCTTAAAATCGCTTAAATCATACTCAAGACGAGAGTTAAAAGCACTTTGGTGATAGCCGTCTTGTTTGCCACCATAAGTGAAAGATTTAGTTTGAGGGTTATAAGAATTCATTTTTGATGTGCCAGATGTATCAAAGCGTGTACCATCTAAATAAAACGAAAAATTATTGACTTTTCCAGAATAAGATAAATTTTCTGCGTATGTGCCAAAAGAGCCATAAGTTTGTGTGTATGTAGCGTGTGGTTTGCCTTCGCCTTTTTTTGTAATGAAATTTATTACGCCAGCTATAGCATCTGCACCATACAAACCACTTTGAGAGCCTTGAACAATCTCAATACGCTCTAAGTTGTAAGGTAGCAGTGAAGACATGTCAAATTGTGATTGCATCAAAGATGGGTCTCCTATATTTACGCCATCCATTAGATATTTTGTGTAATAGCTGGACAGTCCTCGCATATAAAAAGATGTTTGGCCACCAAAAGGCCCATTAGAGACAATAGAGATGCCTGGCAAACCATTTAGAGCGTCTTGCGCAAACATACTGCCACTGTCTTCTATTTGCTTTTGAGTAATAACTTGTGTAAAAGAAGGTGTTTGAGCGATCTGCGTTTGTGTGCGCGAGGCTGTAACTACAACATTTTCATCCGCAAAAGCTAAATTACACAAAAATCCTACCAACAATAAAGTTAGCCAAAGCTTTTTCAACATATGAAACCTCCTATATAAAATCTACAACCTTTTTATTAGAGCTCCCGCTAATCGAAAGGTTAATGCAAGCACAAATAGGTCTTCCGGCTAAGGTTATATGCGGTGCTAGCCTTCCCATGAATAATCACAGTGGCTTGTTTAGCACCACTAAAACCAATACGGCTGCGGGTACAGCGAGGGAATCTCACCCTCCTTCCCTTGAATTTGTGCCAAAAAACATTTAACACATAATTAATCTTTTGTCAATATTTAAAAAATAAAGAGTTTATGGAAAAACTTGATTAAATGCTAAAATTTTATATACTAACAAAGAGGTTTTTTATGGATAAAGAGTTGATAGACAAGATTAATTGGCTTAAAAAAGAAAAGGATGCAATAATTTTAGCACACTATTATCAAAGAGATGAAGTTCAAGCAATTGCGGATTTTATTGGAGACTCGCTGGCACTATCTATACAAGCAGCCAATAATGATGCCAGAATGATAGTTTTTTGCGGCGTTAGGTTTATGGCTGAGACTGCAAAGGTTCTATCGCCAGATAAAAAGGTTGTGTTACCCGTTATAGATGCAGGATGTGAACTAGCGGATATGGCAAATGCCACAAATGTGCTAAAAATAAAAGAAGAGACTGGTGCACAAAGCATTGTATCATATGTAAATACAAATATCGACGTGAAGATGATTTCAGATGTTTGCTGTACATCTGCAAACGCAATCAATGTAGTAAAAAGCCTTGAATCGAAAAAAATACTTTTTGTGCCTGATAAACATTTGGGCCAATTTGTGCAGAAAAACGTGCCAGACAAAGAGATTTATTTGTTTGATGGGTACTGTTATG
>JAVRLY010000132.1:0-2791 GCA_031960885.1 Desulfurella sp.
AATTGGTCGGGGCGAGAGGATTTGAACCTCCGACACCCAGTACCCGAAACTGGTGCGCTACCAGACTGCGCTACGCCCCGCCTCTTAGTAAATTATGAAATAATTATCTGTGTGTCAAGATAAATATTTTCCAAAAAAAACAAAGAATAAAAGTAAAAACATTTCATTTAGCTCAATCAAGAAACCATACATATCTCCATTTAAACCACCAAATTTTTTTGTTAATAACCATCCTTGAAGTACATTGAGAAAAACTCCTAAAACAAGCGCTATAATAGCAAACTTATTGATAATTGTGCAAAGCGTTAATATTATTAGACTTGAAATTATTAGGTGTATATTTTTAAGTTCTTTTTTTGCATTTGTTGCCATGCCATAAGAAATGTATGGAAAGTATCTGATGGGAAAAATTACACTAAAGCGCGAAGTGCTTGCAATCAATATAAAGAAGGCCATATTATTTAAGTATATAAACGCGCTGAGTTTTGTAATTAAAAATAATATTCCAAAAATTACAGAAAATGCACCCAAATGTGGGTCTTTAAGTACATTTAGCAACTTTTCTTTAGGAGCTTTTAAAAAAATAGCATCTAAACTATCAAATAAACCATCAAGATGTAAAGCGCCATAAGACAGTGTATAAACACCAAATATTAAAATCTTTATTAATATAGAAGGCTCTATATTGTGTGTTATTAAGCTCAAAAAATAAACAATTAAACCCAATATAAAGCCGACAATACCATAGCTTATACATGCAAAAGCATTGTAGCCTTCTTTAAAAGAATATATGGGAAATATAGGTATGGCAGTAAGCATGTTCCATGCTATTAAAAATCCAATGAGAAATTTTTTCATTATTTTATTTTGATACTAATGCCAGCTACGCAAAGGTAGACTTCATCACAATTTTTTGCAGTGATTTGTGCAACAATGCCATTATAATGGGCAAACTTTCGCGCAAGTTCATTTGCTGGAACTACACCTGCGCCAACTTCATTAATTACAAATATACAATTTTGGGTTTTAGAAATTTTTTCTATTTCAGAAATTATATCACTTTCATTGTTGTTTAGCAGCATATTGCTTACCCAAAAGCTTAAACAATCAATTAATTTATATTCCTTTATAGGCTGGATTGCTTCGTATACCTTCAGTGGTTCTTCTATGGTAATAAATCTATCTGCGCGACTTTTTTTATGTAACTCAATTTTTTCTTTCATTTCTTGGTCTATGGCTAGTCCAGTTGCTATAAAATATGGCTTATTATGTGATATGTTGAGTGTATAGTCTAAGGCGAGTTGGGATTTTCCACTTTTATTTGCTCCAATAAATAAAGCATTCATAAAAAAATCCTCCAATTTCCTATAAATACGCAAAGCACCAAAATTGAAAACAAAAAAGCATCGATTTTGATTTTTTGGTTTAATGCTCTAAATACATCATTTCTGTCTAAGGTGCACTTATTAAAACCCAAAACTGGTTTGAAAACAATTTTTCCAAAGTACATTGTTGGCCCGCCCAAACACACTTCTAATGAGTACGCAAAAGCGCCTATTGGGTAAACTGCATTAATACTTGGATAATAACGAGATAACTTAATGATATTTTTCAGGTATTTCAATTTTTTGTTAATAAGCAGCACAAAAAAAGCTGTAAGCCTTGCAGGGATATAGTTTAATACATCATCAGCTTTTGCGCTAATTTTACCAAATCTTTCGTATCTAGCGTTTCTGTAACCTATCATAGAATCAAGTGTATTTGTGCATTTATAAAATACCATTCCCCATATTCCAAATAGTAGCAAATAAAATAGCGGTGCAATTACAGCATCATTAATATTTTCAGCGTATGTTTCAATACTTGCTTTGTAAATATCTGATTGGCTTAGATTATCAACGTCTCTACTTACCAAGTATTTTAACTGTTGTTTGGGGTTGTCTGATAAAACAACTTTTTTTACTTCACTATGCAGCATCTTATTTGCAAGTAGTATGCTGGAAAGCACAATTTCGAAGACATACCAATAAATTGTTGGTGTAAGTATATATATTATTAAAACGCTAACAAGCGATAAACCTATAGAAGACGCAAATACCAAAACTCCCCTTGCAATACTATCTTTATAAAAATGCCTTTCAAAAAAAGTTATATATTTGCCAATTAAAATAATGGGATGATACTTAAATTTTATAGAACCAAACACGTTATCTAAGATAAATGCACATAAAGCTATAATGCTATAAGATTTCAATAAATTTATCCACATAAAAGCTCATTTTAGATGTTTTGATGAATTGTGCAAGATGTTTATTGTAGGCTTTTTTGAATTTATACCCTCTGTAGTTGGGGTTGATTTTTTTAAATAGGTATGTTCTTAAATTATCATCATATAGTGCTTCATGAACCAGAGTGCCAAAAATGTTTTCGTTTTCAAAGTATAATTTGTCCGTTTGTCCAAAGTGCATTTCAAAACCATTAATATTGAAGTTATTTATCTTATAAGTAGAGCGTTTTAATGTCTTTTCTTTTGTAAAGTAAACAGAACCATCAATAAAACCAAGTCCTTTTGTATGTTTAATGTCCGATTCTACGCCATCAAAGATATCATTAAATAGCATTTGATATCCACCACACAATGCTATAATTTTGCTCTTTTTTAAGATATGATAATTTTGTTTTTTTAAGCGTTTTAAATCAAAAACTGTTTGTCTTGTGCCTGGCAATATTATTACATCAAATAACGGTGCTAAATTGAGATCATTGAAAAATGTTACGCCAATATTTTTAT
>JAVRLY010000133.1:0-2694 GCA_031960885.1 Desulfurella sp.
GTTAAGGAAAAATTAGAAAAGTTTGTTGCAAGCGGACAATTAGGTCCTTTTACAAATGCATATTTTGGCAACCCTTTATACAAAATGCCGCCAGAAGCTGACCTCATAATGATAAGCCACTATTTGGATGCCTTGCATACACAAGTAATTTTAGCTCAAATGCAAGCAATTTATGGAGCAAAAAATCCACATCCCCAAAGTTTGGTTATTGGTGGTATATCAAGTGTTATGGATATGCTTGACGCAAATCGACTAGCTGAGTTCCAATTTAAGCTTGATAGCGTCAAAAAATTTATAGACAATGCATATTTACCTGATATTGATATGTTAACCCACTTTTACAAAGATGAGTTTGTAAAAGGCTGGGGTATTGGAAACTACAATTTTTTAAGTTATGGCGGATTTCCTGAAACAAATGACTGGGAAGCAAAATATCGTTATCTGCCTCAGGGTGTTGTATATGAAGGCAATCTCAATATATTTGACCCTGTAGTTGATGAAAAATCAATTACAGAAACTGTTGCTCACTCATGGTACGAAGGTCCAAAGGTAGGTCTTTATCCAGGCATTGAAGAAACAATACCTCAATATACGGGTTTAACTGCTGACAATACAGTTAAAAAAGATGGCAAATACTCTTGGGTAAAAGCTCCGCGATACAAAAGGAAAGTTATGGAAGTTGGACCTCTTGCAAGATGGGTTGTTGGGTATGCCACAAATCACAAAGATATGAGAAAACGTTTGGATGAATTTTTAAAGAAACACAATGCAAATTTTGAGCAAATGTATTCAACCGTAGGCAGGACGGCAGCACGAGCGCTAGAGACAGCCTATATTTGCGATGGCGCATATATTTTTATAAAAGATTTAGTCGCAAATTTAAAACAAGGAGATGAAAGCACATGGACACGCTTTGAATTTCCAAAAGAAGAAACAAACGCATGCGTTGCTTTGATTGAAGCACCGCGAGGTTCACTAGGACATTTTGTTACTATAAAAGGCAAAACAATTAAACATTACCAAGTGGTTGTGCCGTCTACATGGAATGCATCTCCAAGAGATGAAATCGGTCAAAAAGGAGCTTATGAAGCATCATTAACAAATTTGCCAGTGCCAAACCCCGATGAACCGCTAGAAATTATTCGCACAATTCACTCATTTGACCCATGTTTGGCATGTGCGGTGCATCTAATAAATACTGATAGTGGCAAATTGCGCGAATTTAAAATCGAGGTGTAGTATGAATGAAGTAAAAATGCACTATAGGTGGACAGTTGCGCGCAGGCTCATTCACTGGACAACTTTTATTTGTATAGCTGTGCTAACATTTACAGGCTTTTATATAGCTAATCCATTTTGGTTTATATATTCTCCCGGCACTAGAGAAGCCTATAACACGTTTGCTATGGCTGATGTAAGATTTATACACTTTACATTTGGATTTATCTTTATATTCGCTATTATAATGAGACTGTATTATGCTTTTTTTTCTAGATACGATGCGGATTGGAAAAGCCTATTATTTGAGTGGTTTAATATCAAAGAATGGAAAACCGTACTTGCCTACTATCTTACATTTAAACCTTATGGTGTACCGATAAAGAGCAAGTATAACCCGCTCCAGTCACTATTTTACTTCTTATTTATTGTTGCATGTATTTTTCAAATTATATCTGGTCTAGTAATGTTTACTATGGGTCAAAATACAATTCGCGGCATGTCTTTTATGCAAACAATACTATACTGGTTTGTAAACCTAATGGGTGGTTATGCTGGCGTATATGATTTGCATAGATTGCTTACATGGTTTTTTATAGTTTTCTTTATTGGCCATGTATACATGATACTAGCTCATGATGTAGGAGATAAAAAAGGCACAGTTTCATCTATGATTTCTGGCTACGAGGCAGAAAAAGAATGAGCTCTATTGCAGTGATAGGCTTAGGTAATACATTGCTTGGAGATGAAGGTTTTGGAGTTCATTTAATTAACGACTTAAAGTCAAAATATGTATTCAGCGACAATGTTAAAATCTTGGATGGGGGAACCATTGGGTTCCTCCTAATTGAGCACTTTTTAGAAAATAACTATCTCATATTTATTGATGCAATAAGGGCTAACGATAAACCAGGCAGTATATATAAATTCAACGTTAAACAGTTGCCTCCAAATATTACTTTTGTTTCATCAATCCATGAAATAGGTTTAGGCGATATATTGGGACATGTAGCTTTAATGGGTTTGGAAAGAGAAACAATTGTAATAGGCATAGAGCCATTGTCCGTTTGCCCAAACAATCTAACAACAACGCTTACGCCTTTAATGAAAGAAAGATTGCCATTAGTTGAAAATATAGTTTTGGAACAAATAAAAGAGTTTGGTGGAAGTTATGCATGAGGGGGCAATAGCTCAATCTGTCGTGGAAGTTTTGCGCGATATAAAAAATCAGAATCAGCTATTGAGCATAACTTCCGCTACCCTCAAAGTTGGTGCAATATCTGGCGTCATGATTGATGCGCTTGAGTTTGCTTTTGAAGCAATAAAAAAAGAAGAAGACTTTATCAAAGATGCTAAATTAAATATAATCAATGTAAGTGTAAAAGCAAAATGCAATATTTGTGATAAAATTTATGAATTTGACAATACAGATGATTTAGTTATGATGTGCCCAATATGTCAAATGCCGCTTTCAAT
>JAVRLY010000134.1:0-2733 GCA_031960885.1 Desulfurella sp.
TTGTGATGATTTTAAAAAATGTTCTTTTAAAGAATCATACGCATAAATAGTAGCTGGTGTAGCACCAAAGATTGAAAAAATTGCAGTTTTGTTATTAAGTGGCCTACTATATTCATCAAATTTGTATGAAGCAGCAATATGTAAACCCCCTGTATCTGAGCTTATAAAGCAATCACAAAAATCAATTAAGCTTGCGTATGTATCTATGGCCATATTTTTATTAATTAACAGCACATTGTGCGTGTTTTTTAGTGATTTATAAATCTTTTCTTGAAGGTTTTCTTGTGAAAAAGAAGCAGAAATAATAATATAAGTGTTTTTTAAATGACTTAGTTGTTCTAACATGTATAGCTGCATTGAAAGCGGCATAAGCGTATATTTTGATGTGGCATCTATATTGAAAAATATTTTCTTAGCATTTTTTGGTATTTGGTCGCAAAATTTTTTAGCCTGCTGTATGGAAGCAGAAGAAAGGTACAAAAAATTTCCTTCAAAAGGTATGTGCGCATTAAAGATTTTATTTAAGTAAGCCCAAGTCGCATATGTTACGTGTGTGGTTTTTTGTTTAAAGTAATTATTAGCTATATAAATGGATAGGCCCATGTAATTTATAAAGTTTTTGCTATTTATAGAGCGTTTGCTCAAAAAAGGGCAAAAATTCAAGACTAAGTCATAATCATTTTGTTTGATTATGCTATTTAAGTAATATATTTCTTCGCTACTAACAAAATGTGGACAACTAAATAGGGGGAATGTATGCGATATATGAGGGTTGTGTTTAATAAGCGGGTAGGCTGTTTTATTGATTACGTAATCAATGCGTTGCGCTTTTAATTTTTGTAGTATATAGGCAGCTATTTGTAAATTTACAGCATCACCGATATTTAAATCGGAAATGATAAGGACTTTATCTAATTTTGACTTAACTGCCAATGTTTGATTTTTTTTCAATTGAGAGCTGAGTAATATATTATTTGCAAATAGGTATCTAACCATAGTATTAGATATAATTCGACCCCAATTTGGAGCAATGTCTGTAAAATACGATGTAAAAGCTGCAAATAAATTTGCAACATTAACCTTTTGAGTAATAAATAGCAATATTTTCGATAAAGCTAATCTTAATTGCTTTATCAAATTATGCATACGGAGAATAGAGCTTTTTTGAGTATAATCTCTTATCATTTTTCTAAACCTATAGTTTTGAATACTTTAATTTGAATGCGTATTAAAAATTGACTTAGATGCTCAAAATATTTGAAAAAGGCATTAAATAACGTTAGGGATACAATTGAAACAAACAATGACCCAACTATGTCAAAAGGGAAATGCACACCTACAAATACCCTTGCAAACCCAACTATAATTGCAAAAACGAAGCTAACAAGCGCAATGTAATATTCTTTTGAATACAAAAAACCAAGTGATATTGCAAATGCAAGCGTTGCATGGTCGCTTGGAAAAGAAGAGTCATTGGAGTGGGAAATCAAAAGATTGCCTAAACCCTCTACAAAAGGTCTTGGGTGATAGTAAAATAAACCTATAACGTAATTTATAAGTAAACCTATTAGTGCTATATAAAAGGCATTTAATGCTTGTTTTTTGCGCTTTTGTAAGTAAATAGCTACAAGCGCTAAAGCATACAAGTATGGAGAAAAAAGCGCAACAAATATACAACCAACATTTAATAACCCTATTTTTAACAATGATAAATGATTAATTGCTAAGAAAATTTGCTCATTTATACTCATAACATCACCTTGCCGTATGCTAACAAGGTGATGTTGCGCCAATATTGCACAAAAATGATATAATATTAATTTATTCTAATTCAATTATTAAATCTTGCTCTTCAATATTGGCTCCTTCTTTGAGCAGTATATTTTTTACCTTACCTTCTTTCACAGCCACAATTTTTGTTTCCATTTTCATGGCTTCTGTTATGCAAAGCGGTTGGTTTTTGTTAACGAAATCACCTTCTTTAACCAAAATTTTGGTTATTTTTCCAGGCATTGTTGCTATTACATGATTTGGGTTTGATTTGTCGCCTTTAATGTTTTGTTTTAACATTCCTTGTAAGCTTAAATCTTTTATGGTGACAAACCTTGATTCGCCATTTACTTCAAACGTTATTGTTCTTTGGCCTTTGGAATCTGCTTCGCTAATTGCGATGAGTTTAACAAATATAGTTTTCCCTTCTTCCAAGTTTATTACTGTTTCTTCGCCTACATTTAAAGGAAAGAAAAAGTCTTTGGTTGATAACACCCACACATCACCATATTCTTTGTTAAAATCAAAATAGTCTTCTATAACTTTGCCATATAGAGCGTAAGAAACAACTTCTCTAAAATCTACCTCATATCCAGCGATTGTTCCAAGAGTCTCTTTTGCTTTATTAAAATCATAATCGGGTAAAATCTCACCCGGGCGAACGCTGAGAGGTTTTTCTCCTTTTAAAACTTTTTGTTGCAATTCTTTATCAAAACCGCCATAGGGTTGGCCAAGATAGCCTTTGAAAAAATCTACAACGCTTTGTGGCAGGGACAGTTTATCGGCATTATTTTTAAAATCTTCGATTGTTAGATTGTTTCTTACCAAAAACAATGCTAAATCGCCAACAACTTTTGACGAAGGTGTGACTTTTATAAGATTTCCAAGCGCTTCGTTTACGTTTTTGTACATTTTTTTGATGTCGTCCCATTTATCCAACAAACCTAAACTTGTAACCTGCGG
>JAVRLY010000135.1:0-2670 GCA_031960885.1 Desulfurella sp.
CATGCTCAAGGCTTCAATGTGTTTTTGGCACCTATTGATATTTATCCTTTATACCATAGGCTGTTTTTTTACCAATTACCATACTTAGCTATATTTTTTGAGACGGAGATTTGGCCATCTTACATAGGTTTTCTGAGGCAACGCAATGTAAATGTATTTTTAATTAATGCAAGGATGTCTGAAAAAAGCTATAAATTTTACAAGGCTTTTAAATCTTTTTCCCACGCCATCTCGCAATTTAACATAATAATTGCAAAATCAGAAATAGATAAAAAGCGTTTTATAAAATTTAATCCAAATGTAAGCATTTGCGAAAATATAAAATATGCCCTAAAAAGAAAAGAATTTAATCTAGACTTAAAAGCTCTAAAATCTGATAAAAAAAATATTTTTGTCTTTGCAAGTTTTCATAAACAAGAACTTAAATTTCTACATAATGCTATTGTAGATGTTTTATCGCTTGGGTTTAGGGTTATTATTGCCCCACGGTACTTAGAAGATTTGCAATTGTTTGAAAACATGTTAATTTCGCTTGATGTTGATTATGCGCTATTATCACAAAATGTAGTTAAAGATTGTGTTTTGGTTGATAGCTTTGGCGTACTAGAATCAATATATTCAATAAGCGATATGGTATTTATTGGTGGCTCTGTATCTTGTAAGTTAAAAGGTCATAACCCTATCGAGCCAGCTATCTATGGGAATTTTGTATTTTGTGGTTTATATATGGATAGTTTTACTCAAGAAGTAGAGTATTTAAAAAAAATTGGCTGTCTTTTTCAAATTGATGATGTGACAAAACTAAAAGGGTATATTTTAAAATGCCAAACACTGCCCATTTGTGATTTACAACGCAAGAGCCAAGATATTATTAATTGTTATAAAAAAGTATTTTCTGATTTTTTCATTCAAGCTTAAATATAATATTTATTTTTGCGTAAACAGGCAAATTAACATTTGTCAAAAGTTTTTTTGGAATTGGTGAAGAATCGTGCAATATTTTTATAGCAGCTTTGTTTAAAGTGTCATATTCAGTTTTTTCTAATATTGAAATATTTTGCAAGTTGCCATCCTTATCGATAAAAAATACAAGTTTAATTTTGCCTTGTTCGCCTTTAAAAATTGCCTTCTGGGGGTAGAATTTGTGTTTTTCAATCCAGTTTGCTATTTGGGGTTGGCTTTGTATATCGATTGCATTTGCGTTTATTTTGTCAGAATTAGCCTTGCTTGAGATGTTCTCTTGCAAGGCTTTATAGCTGTTACTGGTTTGTTCTGAGTTAACTTCAACGGCATTTTTGTTGTTCTCAAGAGTTTTTGTGAGTGGTTTAATTTCAGATGGCTGACTTTTAGCAATTGTTTGAGTGTAAAGAGGTTGCGCTTGTTTGAGTATTTTATGTTGGCTGCCTGCACTGTGAAGCGGTGTTTTTTGAGATGTAAAAAAATGACTGGTGTTTTTTGTATGTGTGGGTTTTGATAGATTTGTTTGCGCGTTAGTGTAAACATATACCGTATATACTTTTTGCTGTTTTGTTATAAAAGTACTAAAAAGCCGAGCAAAAGCTAAACTCACAATCATGTTTAAAACAAGCGCAGCCAAAAAAGCTATAATTTTTTTAAAATTTATAACTGATGCTTGCATATGCGCTTCGCTTTAATGTAGTGTATCCCCACACATCTTGATAGAATCTGTTGAAAATATTGTAAATTGCAAGTGACGCTTGTAAATTTTTTGTAATGTTATAAGATATATTGCTATTAAATACAGCATAGCGACCAGTTTGATGTTTGTCTGCAGGATCGTAATAGGAGTATCTTGTGCCAACATATCTGCCATCTATGTGTATTAAAAGCTTTTCAATAGGATAAACATTAATAAATCCACTAGTTATACTGTATGGTATATTAGCTGATTGTATCTTTGCAGATGGATCTGTGCTATCAGTGTAGGTGTAGTTTAATCCTAACTCAACCTGTTTTATGGGTTTAAATGTCAAATATGACTCAACGCCTGTGGCAACAGTATTGCCTGGTATATTTTGATAGGTTGATTGCCATGTGTTTGGATCAGTGTAGTAAGCAATTCTATTTGTTATTGTAGTTCTAAAATATGATGTTCCAAATGATAGTTTATTGTTAAATAAATTTTGCATGAAACCTAAATCCCAACTTTTTGATTGTTCTGGCGAAAGGTTTTTATTTCCCCCAGTAAACCAATA
Organism: Desulfurella sp.; assembly: GCA_031960885.1. GTDB lineage: Bacteria > Campylobacterota_A > Desulfurellia > Desulfurellales > Desulfurellaceae > Desulfurella. The sequence continues at coordinate 2,217 of JAVRLY010000135.1, forward strand.
TGCTGGTATAGGTGGACCGTATAATTCAAACAGGCTTGGTGCTACAAAACCTGTTGACCAGTTTGCTTTTAGTATTGTGCCAGTTGGCTCTACAAAGTAGCTTGCGCCTAATTTGTAAGTTCCGTGGTCACCAAATGTTTGAAAATGGTCTTCTCTAAAAGATGCTTGAAGATTTAAATTGCCAATTGAAGGTAGAAATTCTATAAATGCACCCACATTGTCGCGATTCTTGCTAAAATACGAAGGGTAATCTTGACTCATTCTATCAAGCGTATAATTAACACCTGCAACTGTTTTAAAGTTTTTACTAAATGTATATTCTGCTTGCAAATCACCGCCATATCTGTAGCCTTTGTAGTTATTGTTATAGAAATCATCTTGGGGTGCGGGAATTACAACTGGCCATGGATAAGTATAATTATCTTTGTAATATCTTAAGTGTTGAAAATAGTAT
>JAVRLY010000136.1:0-2621 GCA_031960885.1 Desulfurella sp.
GAGTGTTTTGGCAGTAGAGTATCCCTTAAGTGTTGAAAGCTCTTGCGAACTTGCAAATATGAGCGTGCCCCTACAAAGTTTGGCACAACTTTTGCGTATTCGCACCTATGGCACAGTATATCGCCGTCTTTTTTACCAAGCATAATATCCAAAATATCACGCAATTTGCTACCATTTAGAATATCGTTATAGTGTTGCTCAAAAATATTGCCAATGATGTGTTTTAGACCAAAATCCATACAGCACAAAGCTAAGTCGCCATTTGGCAAAACAACTGCGCCCATGTTGTGTTTGCACAGTAATTTCTTGTGTTTGTATGTAAAGTCTGTTTTGCTCAAGTACCCGGACCGAGTTGTGTACTTTTCATAAGTAATTGTTATATTAAATTTGTTTTCTATAGCTTTTAGAGCTTTTTTTTGCTCCAAAGACAAATTATAATCTAGACAGCCAATAACAAGCTCGCATTTAGGTTTTAAAGACAATAGTTGTTCAAAATTGCCCCAAGCTTCAGCATCCGATAAGCCTTTTCTGTTATTTGCGAAAGGTGGTTGAATGCTAATGTGGCATTTAATAGGCAAATCTTTGATTTTTTCAAAACTATCTTTAGAGAAATTTTTTAGCGTCGTAATAAGTTCTACATTGTATCCTTTTTTGTGAGCCAGTATTAAGCAATCATAAATTGCGTTATTTTCAAGCGGTTCGCTAAAACCACTAAATTTTATAACTTTAATAGTAGAGTTTTCTATATTTTTTAATGCTTTTTCAAAATTTTCTAAAGTAAAACGCTTGATATGTGATTTGTAATTTTTCACAAATGTGCTTTGAGGACAAAATTCGCACCCCACGCTGCAGCCTACTTGCATTGTAAACTCTATTCCCATGAAATATGACTTTGGCAGTTTTAAATCATCTATTACGCTCACAACAAAAATTTTACACGAAACCTATAGAAAAAGCAAATGACTTTTCACGAGTGTTTTTACTTGAAAATTAAGTAATTATTAGTTAAAATAAACCATTATGGATAAAGGGGGTGTTGATGTTTTATTATAAAGACAATGAATTGTATGTAGAAAATGTTAAAGTATCCGATATTTCATCAAAATTTGGGACACCACTGTATATTTACAGTAAGAATCACTTTAAAAACCAGTTTGAATTGCTTGACAAGAAAATTACAAGGAAACACTTAATTTGTTATGCACTAAAAGCAAATAGCAATTTAGCTGTTATAAATACATTTGCAAATTTAGGTGCAGGCGCTGACGTTGTATCTGCTGGAGAAATCTTTCGGGCTAAAACAGCGGGTATTGATACAAGAAAAATAGTTTTTAGTGGCGTGGGTAAAACAATCGACGAAATACGCTATGCGCTTGAAAATGATATTTTGATGTTTAATGTTGAATCATTTGAAGAGTTAGATGCAATTGAAGAAACAGCGTCCAAACTTAATAAAATAGCTAGAATTTCTTTTAGGGTTAACCCAAATGTGGACCCAAAAACGCACCCGTATATCTCGACAGGTTTGAAGAAAAACAAATTTGGTATATCTTATACGCAGATTATAGATGCTTATAAAAAGGCATTGGATTTAAAGCATGTTAAAATTGTTGGCATACAATTTCATATAGGCAGTCAGCTAACGGATGTATCGCCATTTTTTGAAGCACAACTAAAAGTTGCACAAATCATGAAAGAATTGTTATCTTTGGGTATAAAATTGGATATTATTGATATTGGAGGCGGACTTGGCGTGGTTTATAAAGACGAACCAGAACCAGATTTAGACGCATATGCCAATTTTATCAACGAAGCGTTCAAGGATTTTCCAGATAGTCTGATAGTTATTGAACCTGGAAGGTTTTTGGTTGCAAATGGCGCTATATTTGTAACAAAAGTATTGTACAGAAAACAAAATGAAGGCAAGCATTTTATTATTGTAGATGGAGCTATGAATGACCTGATTAGGCCAGCTTTATATGATGCTTATCATGAAATAAAGCCCGTAAAAATAAGAAATGCTCAAACAATCACAGCAGACATTGTAGGCCCAATTTGCGAAAGCGGTGATTTCTTTGCCAAATCAAGAAAAATTGAGAGCCTTGAAAGAAACGATTTAATAAGTATATTTAGCAGTGGGGCATATGGGTTTACCATGTCAAGCAATTATAATTCTCGCTGCAAGGTAGCAGAAGTGCTAGTTGATAAGGATGAGATTAGGCTTGTAAGATCAAGAGAAACATTTGAAGATTTGATAAGAGGTGAAACGATATAATGCGCAAAATTGAATTTTTTAAAATGAATGGGTCTGGCAATGATTTTATTGTAATAGACAATAGGCAAAAGATTGTGGATAATTTAGGTTTAAAAATAGAGGATTTTGTTAGGCGCATATGTAAGCGCGGCTTATCTGTTGGCGCAGATGGCGTTATATTAATTGAGAATACAAATGAAGAGGGTTGCGATTTTGCATGGCGTTTTTACAATAGTGATGGCTCAAGCGCTACAATGTGCGGTAATGGTTCACGATGCGCTGTGCGTTTTGCTTATTTAAAAGGCATAATAAGTGATACAAAAACTACATTTTTAACAGGCGCTGGCAAAATATACGGTGAGATTGT
>JAVRLY010000137.1:0-2615 GCA_031960885.1 Desulfurella sp.
ATAAAAAAACACAAAAAGAATAGAATTGTTTGAACTTGGAGAAAACAAAAGGATTATAATTCTTGATATAATTCTTGACTTAATAAAAGGTCTGCAGGCAATTTTTAGTAGGATTGAGAACAAAACCTTGATCCTGCGTTAGAAACTTTAAAAAATAAATAGACCCTTCGTCATCTCAAAAAATCCTTTTTTTTATTTTTTAGGATGGAATTTTAGTTTTTAAGCCGATATTTAAGCAGATATTTTTAAATTATTACAAAAAAATCAGGTTGTAAGAATATTTTAAGAATAAATTAATCCTATTTTACCCCAAATGGTATTGACAAATGGTTGTAGTTTAATCTTATAATAACAGATTGGAATATGCCAAATATGGATGGCTTAACATTTGTGAAAAAGATAAGGAGCATGAGTGAGTGGAATGATGTTCCAATCATAATGGTAACAACAGAAGCGGCAAAAGGGGATATTTTAGAAGCATTAAAATCAGGCGTAAATAATTACATAGTAAAACCTTTCACGCCTAAGGTTTTAACAGCAAAGATAAAAATCGTAATGGACATAAAAAAATAAAAAAGGAGGATTTTATGAGCATTAAAAAACTACTCAACTTTTCAAACGGGTTTTATCTTTTATTTGTCTTAGCACTTTCTTTGGTTATTGCAGTAGCTGGTTTCAATTTAAAAAATACCAATAAGCAGTTGTATAATCAGAATGCTTACTTAAGTAATCTCGAAAACATTTATGCACAAGGCTTGCAAAAAGCTGCAGCAACAAAAGCCGTTCTTATAGTTATACACGATCCAGGAGCTGTGCAATATTTCAAAAATGCAGGTATTTCTATGAACAAATCTTTTGATAAGTGCTTTAGCATAGCAAATGATACGCAAAAATCGCAACTTCAAGAGCTAAAAGCATCACTAGAAAAAATTAATGCGGTTCAATTGCAAGCCCAATCTATAACAGAATCTGGCGACCAAAAACAAGGGTATAAAGTATATAAAACCAAAGAAATCCCAGCGTGGAGAAAAGCAAAGGCTTTTGTTTTAAAATTAATAGCTCAAGAAAAAAAGACCTTTGATAATACACAACACAAGATGAATAATGCAATATTTTTAACGGTTATTACTATGGTTATATCAATGATTATCTTGATTCTTGTAGTTTTAATTGTCTGGAGGGTGTTACTTAGCAAAATCTTTAAACCGCTAAACTCAATTATCTCTATTCTTGCCAAAAATGAAGGCGACCTTACAATCGCCCTGCCTAAAACATCAAATGACGAGTTTGGCGTTTTAATTGACAAACTAAATAAATTTATCTCAACATTAAGAGATATTGTCTCTCAAGCATCGCAAAAAGCCAAAGAGGTGCAATCTTCTGTAAACTCTTTAACATCAAGCACTAATCAAATTTCTGCTTCAACCGAACAAGTATATTCACACACAAAAGGAATGACACACGCTACAGAAGAAACATCCCAAGCCATATCTGACATTGCGCGCTCTACAGGAGACATAAGTGTGTCATCAAATGAAGCAAAAAAAATCACAAACCAAATGGTTGAGCAAATTCAGTCCAATGTTAAAGCAATACTTGAGCTATCTAACTCTATCTCAAAAGCAAGACTTGATGTAAACGACTTGGGCGAAGCCTCAAATAAAATAGGAGACATACTAAAAATCATAGACGATATAACAAACCAAATAAATCTGCTTGCCCTAAATGCTGCCATAGAAGCAGCAAGAGCTGGAGAGCATGGCAGGGGCTTTGCAGTAGTAGCCGATGAGGTGAGAAAACTTGCAGAAAAAACACAAAAAGCCACAAACGAAGTTTCCTCAATCATAAAATCCATACAAGACAAAACAACAAAAGTGGTAAGCGTAATGAACGAAACGCAATCAGATACACAAGAAAAGGCTCAAGCTATTGCCAAAACAGAAGAAAGTATATCTGTAGTATCACAAAAAATCGCAAATGTCACAGACCAAGTAAACGCTTTGTCTGCTTCAACCGAAGAATTGTCTTCTACTGTATCTGAACTTGAGTTGCAAGCAAAAGAAATCTCACAAGCACAAGAAGAAAATGTAAAAGCAGTAGAAACCATATCAGTTAATACTCAAAATCTCAAGGCTGTATCTGATAGCTTAATAAGTGTTACGGGGAAGTTTAAGATATAAAAAGGATTTTGAGGTTTACAGCAAAAGCTACTTCTTGACACTCCCCATGCCTAAAGGCAGGGGATTCTCAGGCAAACCCCAATGTGAGCTTAACGCCTGACGGTTCTGCCCGAACCGAATATACAATGTTTTATTTTCTTTAGGTCTGGTTTCTACACAGCGAAGGGCTTTTGATCGCCGAACTACTTCGCAAAACATTGCTAAAATACATCCAGACTATTTTAGGAATTAGTTTTACCCGTTCACCTTTGACTGAACGGAACCTCATACTAATTATCAAAGAACGATATGGGTATTATAGCATGAATAGAAATAAAAAACAATTAAAAGGAGGATCTTTAATCCTGCATTAGAAATACAAAAAACCTCCTGAATATGTTATAATTGCTTGTATCAAACACAACATTAATAACAACCCAGGAGGTTAATTATGAT
>JAVRLY010000138.1:0-2482 GCA_031960885.1 Desulfurella sp.
GACATTAAAGAGCCTACCCTCAAAATTGCGCAGTATGAACAACATCTTATTGCGCCCAATACCTTTAACTTTATTCATTATTTCTTCAACCATCTGCTTCTGGTTAAGTTCTTTGTGTCTATTCAAAATTGACATTGCAACACGTAAAACAATCGTTTCTTCTTTTGTAAGAGCAAAATCAACCAAATCATAGTCAAATAAATCATTGTATGTAAATGTTAGCACTTCTTCAGTAAGAAAACGCCTTTTGTCCGCTTCTAAAATTTGTTTCTTCATGTATCCATTATCTTCTTTTTCAACTTCTTTGATTTTGTAAAAAGAATCGGCTTTGTCTCGCAAAACCGTAAGCCCTTTATACAGACCAACTTTGTTTGTGTGATGTATAACAACATAAGTTAAGCGATCAGTATATTGTTTCATATAGTCTATTGCTGCATTCGCTTCTCTTGTTTCGTTTGTGTTAAAAAAGTTTTGAAGAGAATCGAAAACTATAATCGCATGTTCGTTTTCATCTGTCGTATCATATATTAACTGCACAAATTCTGCGATCTTATTATTCTTTAAATCTTCATATGTTACATTTTGCTCTTTGAGATTATTAATAATATCTTCAAAATACAACATATTAATATAATGAAAGTTTTTAAGTCCCAAGTTGCGTATTAATTGCGGTATATTTCTATTTTTTGGCATAGAAATCGGATTGTCTATATCAATGTAAAAAATCTTCAAGTTTGGATTTTCTTTGGCAATTTTCAAACACGAAGATGTAACAAGATAACTTTTACCAATCCCGCCTTCACCATAAAGAAAATTTATGCCACCTTCGACGATCCAGCCCTCATAAATCATTGGATCTCGCACATTTTCTAACTTACTAATATCATAAAAATCCCAAAAGTTTTTCAAGCGCTCACGCGCTTCTTTTGTGCCACCTTTAACCTTAATTAACTTGACTTTCTGAGTATCTTGCTGTATATTACTAGTAACTGTTTTGCTGATAGCCATTTTAGCGTCTTGCCCTGTTTGCGCAGGGCTTTGCATTTTTTCATTACTCATTTTTCACCCCACTATTATTTGATTTCAATAAATGTTTATCAAATACTTCTTTTGGTATAAACCATCGTCCGCCAAACTTTTTACTTTCTAAAAGCCCTTCTCTTAACCACCTTCTTATTGTAAAAGGCGATATACTCAACATTTTTGCCGCTTCACTAACTAAAACCCATTGTTTAGTATTAAATTCTAATTTCTCTATATCTTGTTCTTTAAGCCCAGCCTTAAAATCTTGCATACTTCACCCCCATTTAAATTCTGTGTACAATATATAACACATTTTTACAAAAGTCAATAGTTAAAAAAATTATGTTACAAATTAGCATTTCTTGATATACTTAGGATTCAGCCACTTTTCACAAAATAGAGCGCGCAGCTTTGCTGCATGCAACACAGTGCGCTTGCCAACCGACTACAAAGCTGGTAGGATCGCGCAAGCCTGCTTCAACAACCTTAACAACAAATTAGCACATTAGCGCTGCTAGCGCAGCGCACTACAAACTAAAATTTAGAACCAAGAAAAAATAACAGCAACCTTTAAAGTCTAAAAGCAACCCAATTAGCAACATTTCGCCTACGGCGTTCAAGAAACAACATTTGCACCCCCCCCCAGGTGGCGAGAAAAAATAACAGCCCAAACCCTTAAAAACCTTAAATCCTCGTTTTTCTAAAAACCTTGGCAACCTTTGAGCTTACGCCTAAATCTTGTCAATACCCTGCCGTAATGTCGTCTTGACGCCATTTATATTTTGAGAATAATTCGCAATTTTCGGTTATTGCCTTATCATTTTTATCAGTCGCTCTCATTTTTTGTATTTAGTTTTTGCTGTTTTCTCAAAGGTTACCTAGCTTTTTAAAAAATTTAAAAATTTGATGAATTTAAGGAATTTAAAATTTTCTACAGACTCTGGATATCCTTTTCTCGGTCGCCCTTTGGGGGGGGGTGTTTATGTTTTTTTGGTTCTTGATTATTTTTATTGTTAATTAAAACGTTATTATTACAACAAAAGATTATATAAAACTATAGACAATTGATAAAAAAAAGACTTAAAAACCTCAAATTTGTTAAACTCATCACATTAGGCTGGTAGTGATTTTTCTTGGCTCTTAATTGTAGTGTTTGCAATGCGCTGCGTTAGCAGCGCTATTTGTGTCAATTTTTTACAACAAAACTTTAAAAAATGTGGTAAAAAATGTCGTAACGGTCTCAGAGACCGTTACGACTACATTGCAAAAATGGCTTTAAAATCAGGTTGCGAACAAGTCCAACGGTTGGACTTGTTCAAATTCTACCACAATTTATAAATAAAGTTGTAATGATTGCATATTGCTATAAAATTATGCTAGAATAATTAAGTAAGTAGTGCTATATTGCTATATAACACCATCCTCCTCTTATTTGTGATTCTGCATACAATAGCTACTT
>JAVRLY010000139.1:0-2487 GCA_031960885.1 Desulfurella sp.
CCGCAATCAAGAAAGATTGCGCGCTGTTCTTGTTGTTTTTTTTTTTAATGATCGGGCGGCCACTGTTGAAATTGATAAAAAAACCTAATTTTTACAATTTTTTATTTGCCAAATTAATAAAATAATCAAACATTTTGACAAAAACATTCTAATGCTTAAACGGTCGTTTTGTTATAAAATCTCATCAGATTTGAGAAATAAAGTGTTAAAAAATCTGACTAAATTTTCGGGGCATTATACTCGGTATACTTCAATCCATTATAATTAGAATTACAACTTTTTTATAAAATTCATTGGGATACTTAAGATAAGTGTTCAATGACTATATCTTCTTTGCCATTAACTTCTCTAACATAAATTTTTATTGCTCGTTGTTTGTTTATCAAGCGACGAGATAATTTATCGCCAAATTCTATCAAATTGCCTTCGTCTATTTCGCCTTTGATTATAATATGCGCATATTTATAACTTGTTTCAAGTTCTTTAATTTTATCTAAAATTTGATTAAAGTTTGCTTCAATATTTGAAAATGCAACTTGCTTTTTCTTATAATCCTCCTCAATGCTATGAAATTTTTCTACAATATTTAACAAATAGTTTGAAACCCTTACATTTCTTGATTGTAATTCTTTTATTAATTTTCTTGCTTTATTGAAATTTTCAAAATTTGACTCGACTTTTCGTTTTAACATATTTAGCTCTTTATCAAAAGGTTCTAATTCGTTTAGAATTGCTTTTTTTTGAGATAATAATTCTTCATATCGCATTGCAATTTGCTTTATTTTTAGAGGTTTAATTAAAATTTTATTATTGTTTCCAATAACGTCGTTTAGAATAACTTCTTTTGATGAAGTTACAATACTAGAGTTTCGTATCGCTTTTTTTATTTCTACAGATGGAGACATTATGTTGCAAGATATGCAATTGTCAATAGTTACCTTATTTCCTGCTTCGATATTGGCATAGCTTGCATTTTCTATAAAAGCCTCGTCTGCAACTAATGTGCCATTTAAGTTTTTTATATGAGCAACTTTAGCAACTATTGTAGCTTCTTTATGCACACTGCCTTTAATATCCACAATATCTGCTTCAATGCGAGCTTTTGGGCCTACGCTACCATTTACCACAACTTTTTTACCTGTAACTTCTATGCCAGCGCCAACTGTGTCTTCTACAAAATCAGCGCTTGTGCCGATGTTTAAATCCGAAATATCTTTCAAATTAATATTTCCTGTTTCAATGTCGGCTTTATCCACTTTAATATTTTCTTCTACATGAAATATGCCGTTTTTGAGTATTAATGCGCCCTTTTTTTTTGAAATAAATTTAATGCTTAAATTATCCTCTACTTTTTCTATATCTGAAGTATCTATCTTTACAGAATTTATTTTTTGGAGTTCTTTGCCATCTTGCGTCTTTAAAATATTTCCAAATATATCGTAACCATCAATGCCTTTTGTAGGATTTATAAACTCTGCAACCATAGTTTCTATATCTACAGGAACCGCAAAGTCTTTTTCTTTAAAATTAATATTACCTTTTTCGTCTATTTGGCCTACAGTATTTAATTTAAACAGTGTTTTAAGCTCAGAATCTTTGCCATTAATAGGCGGTGTTGACGTAGCTATCAATACTTTGAATTTACCAAACTGAGGACTTAGTCTTTTTTGAATTTCTTTTGCTATTAAAGGCATATTATCTTCTTGTATACCATATACTATCGAGTGCAAAGCCAATTTTTTATTTATGACCTTGATAATATCTTCTATATCAACGTTTAGTGTACTATTTAGCTTTGTGCAATCTACTCGAATAAAAGCATTTTTAGGCTCATTATAATCATCCACTTCGATATCCATTATTGTTGACAATATATTTGGCTCTTTATTGATAAAATCTACTGTATATATTGCCCTGATGCCTTCTTGCGTTTGCGACAATTGTTTGTCTACAATTTCAAAATCAATTTGTGATGGGCCAGCAGAAAGGTTGTAGATGATTTTTTGTAACTCATCTTTAATACTTTCTGTAGTTACTCTAAGCATTTTTTTATTATCCATCTTCCCATCCCAAACCTAACTCATAGTCAATATTGTGAGCCTTTTGTTTTTTCTTTATGCAACAGTCCCAACATTTGCATAGTATTGGTTGTAAACCTCAAAAGATAGTTTACATATAATGGGTCAAATTTAAAAATTTTAAAACACAAAGAACTTTTCTTAAATTATACCAGATTTAACAAAAAACCGTTGTTTTATTGTAAAATCATACCAGATTAAAGAAATACAATATTCAAAAATCTGACTAAATTTTCGGAGGCATTATATAACTAACAATTACTAAGGTCTTATCCACCTACATAGTCTCTCTTTTATCCTCTCAAGCCTTTTTTCTGAGACCTCGCCTATTTTACCCAAAATGATTGATTTGTTTACTACTGCAAGCCTATCTATCCTTATTAGGCTGTTGGATTTTAAGCCAGAGGAT
>JAVRLY010000140.1:0-2494 GCA_031960885.1 Desulfurella sp.
TCGTGAACTTGCCACTTAGCATAAGTGCTTTTAGTTGCACAAATCTAATACAGCATATATTAACTATAATGTAAATTTTTTCAACTATTGATTGTCAAAACTCTAACAGACGTTTTTGAAAAACTTGCATGCACGTTTTGGTCTATCTTAATATCTAAACTATCAAAATAGTATTTTGTAAGATTTACTTTAAGCAAAAACCCGCAGTCTAAATAAATACTGTACACATGTCCGTTAAAGCTAAAATCAACAACCATACATTTAATACAATTATCCATATTTGTTGGCTGTTTTGTCAATACAATCGTATCTGGCCTAATAAAACAAAACGATTCATCATATTTTTCAGCATTAGCTTTTATAATATGGCCTTGTACGCTTAAGCTCTCGTTTGATACGTGTTTGGCCTTTAGTATATTATATCCTAAAAACTCTGCACTCTCGGTATCACTTGGGGATACTAAAAACTCATTCAAGCTTTGTACGCTTTTCAAAAAGCCATCTTGCATGACACCTACGTAGTCAGCCATAAACATTGCTTCTGAAATATCGTGTGTTACAAACAAACATGTATAATTGAATTTACTCAAAATGGCCTTTACCTCTTTAAGCAATGATGGTTTTTCCAGATAAGAGATACCCGATGTAGGCTCATCAAAAAAAATGATATCGGGGTTTGCTAAATACGTTCTAGCCAATGCAACCCTTTGTTTTTGTCCATCGCTTATCTGGTCTGGCTTTCTGTTTAAAAGTTCTCTCAAATTAAATATGTCTATTATTTCATCAATATTAATCTTGGATTTATTGAATTTTAAACCATAAACTATGTTTTCATATATACTCATGTGTGGAAACAAACCAAAGTTACTCCCAATATAGCCAATTTTCCTTTCTTGTGGCTTTTTTTGCGTTATGTCTTTATTATTTAGAATAATACTACCAGACTTAATGGGTTGCAAACCGCATAAACACTCAAGAAGTTTTGTTTTGCCTGTGCCATTTCTGCCTAGTATTACTAACGTGCTGTTTTCTTTTAAGCTAAAATCTATATCTTTTAGTTTAAAATTGCCAAATACAGCATTGAGTTTTCTAACTTCCAAAAAATTCATCGTCTAATTAAAAACCTCAATGTCAAAAAGAAACCTATACATATAAGCAACAAATAAGCTGCAATGGCAGCTGATGTCTCAAGGTTCATCTCATTAAAAGCATTGTAAATTTTGACAGGGGCTGTCATTGGATAATATGCAACCATCACAACAGCACCAAACTCAGAGATAGCCCTTGCCCACACAAGTATAAAACCGGAGTAAATGGCACTTTTTGATAATGGCAAATATATATCTTTGAAAATATTAAACTCGCTAGCTCCAAGCATTTTGGCAGTTTTTTCAAGCTCTTTGTCAATCCTTTTGAAACTTTCTTTGGAGGCGTTTACCATGTAAGGCAAAGATACAAACAACATAGCTATAACAATGGCAAAGCGCGTGCCTGTAATTTGAAAATCAAACAATTTATAAGACAGACTGCCGACAATGCCTTCTCTGCCATATATAAAAAGCAAGGCAATGCCCGCTACTGTATGGGGGATGGAAATTGGTATATCGGCTATTGTTTCTATTAATTTGTTTAGCTTTTTAAAAAAGTTTTTAGATAAAAGATACGCAAACGGTACGCCAACAGCTATTGATATTAAACCGCATGCAAAAGATAAGGATAAACTGTTAAAAATTGCCTCTAAAACAGAACTCTCTTCAATTACGCTAAAAGTTTTTGAATTTATAAACAATGTAAGTCGAAACAGTGGCGTAATTATAAAAGCAAGTACAAGAACACTTACACATACAAACAATAGCGTAAGTATTTTATCGTTTATATTATAACTATGCTTCATAAAAAAAACAAAAAGGGGAAAGAACTATTCCCCTTTTGCCTGCGTCAATCTTTTAACAACCGCTGGTATTTGAGCGGTATTGCCAACTGCTATTGCAGGCATAATTGCGCCCTGACCATTATCCGTCAAGATTTTCTCGCCTTCTTTTGAGATTAAAAAAGCTAGAAATTTCGCTGCCAAATCCTTATTTTTTGCCTGATTTGGTATAGATATGCCGTAAATTATGGGTATGCCAGGTGCAACTTTGCCAGATTTTAGCTTAAATGATACTTGAGCGTAATATTTTGCATACTTTGGGTCACCAAAGTTAATTTCATTTGGCAGTTTGACATAGTCCAAGCCATATTGCTTTGCAATGGATGAATATTCAAAAGCATAGTCAAGCTCGCCGGATTTCAAGTAAGCTATCAAATCTTCTGCTTTAGGCCTGATGTTGTTTTTGTTTACATGCGACAATAGGTAGTTTGCCAAGTCTGGTTTTTTGTAGTAAATAGAAGCAAGCTTCAAAACCATTACAGCAGTATAGCCGCCTGGATCAAGGTTTGGGTTATGCAGTGTGTAGTTCTCGGTGGTGGCCGGGTCCTTAAAAAATAAATCATA
>JAVRLY010000141.1:0-2520 GCA_031960885.1 Desulfurella sp.
AGTTATTGCGTTCTATGTTGCTTTTTGTAGTTAACAAGAAGTTTTCGAGATTTAAGTTAATTGTGTTGTAAAAGTTTGATTTTAGTATATTATGCTCTTGAATTAGAAAATCAGTTAAAGATTTCATTTGTAAATCGAGTGTTTCAAGTGGACTTATTTTTTGTATTAGTATTTGGCTATCCCTTAGTTTGTTTGAAGATTTAAGAAAAAACCTTGCGCTGTTTAATATATCATCATTTATATTTATGTATTTTTTAAAACAGGCCATGTAAGTACAAAGTCGCCTTAGAGATACGCGAAAGTCATGCAAGCTTTCATCGCTTGTGTACAAATTATAAAAATTCTTTTCAATTTCTAATAATTGTTGGTTTATAATCTCATTGAAATAGGAGCAAAATAACATAACTTAAACAACCTATCTAAAGTTTTTATTGTATTCAAAGACAATATTGGGATCTGCATTAAGTACTTTTTCATCTTTGTCTTTGTAATCATTGTTGAGCAAAAAGTGCTTAATTAAATTTAAACGTGCTAAGTGTTTGTCATTGGCTTTTACAATTATCCAGGGTGATTGTGGTGTATGTGTGCGCTCAAACATCTCATCTCTTGCTTTTGTGTAGTCATCAAAATGTTTCAATGCTGCATCATCAACTGGACTTTCTTTCCACTGTTTGAGCGGGTCTGTTTTTCTTGAGGCTAATCTTTTTTCTTGTTCTTTTTTGTCTATGTCTAAATAATACTTAAACATCTTTATTCCAGCATTAATCAGTAGGTTTTCAAAGTAAACCACATCTATGTAAAATTGCTCATACTGTTTTTTTGTGCAAAATCCCATTACACGCTCAACACCAGCCCTATTGTACCAGCTTCTATTAAACAGAATAAACTCTGATGGGGCGGGCAAATGAGGCACAAATCTTTGAAAGTACCATTCTTTTGCTTCTTTGTCGGTTGGTTTGGTAACAGCAAAAACCCTTGTATCTCTTGGACTTAAGTGACGCGTGATAGTTCTAATCATGCCATCTTTGCCCGCACTATCCCTACCTTCTAAAATTAATAACACTTTTTCTTCCTTTTTAATGAGCGTGCTTTGAAATTTTACAAGTTCCAGCCACAGTTTGTAAATCTCCTTTTTATAATTATTTTTATCTTTAGACATTGGATTACCTCCTATATTGTTTTAATTATATGCCAGATTAAAGAAAATACAAGCATAAGTGTCAAGAGGGTTTGTTTTTTTGTGTTTTTGCGTTTAAATTTATTGACAATCGCGTTCAAATATGTATATTAAAAAAATTAGTGGGTCGTTAGCTCAGGCGGTAGAGCAGTAGCCTTTTAAGCTATTGGCCGCAGGTTCGACTCCTGCACGACCCACCAGGAAAGTCCCCATCGTCTAGTCGGCCAAGGACATCGCCCTTTCACGGCGAAAACGTGGGTTCAAATCCCGCTGGGGACGCCAAGTTTTTGGAGGTTATTGTATGACCAAAGCTGATTTAATTGACAAGGTTGCAAGTGCAACACAGTTGAAAAAAGCAGATGTTAAAAAAGTTGTTGATGCCCTTATTGAAGAAACAATGAATTCAGTTGCTAAAGGCGGTAAGGTTAGTTTGACAGGTTTTGGTACATTTTATTTAAGCCAAAGAAAAGAACGCTCAGGCAGAAACCCACGCACAGGCGAAAAGATTACTATAAAGGGCTTTAACTTGCCAGCATTTAAAGTGGGGAAAGTTTTTAAAGAAGTTGCCAACAAGTAGTTTTTTGTATATATTTTGGGCGCATAGCTCAGCTGGAAGAGCACCTGCCTTACAAGCAGGGGGTCGTAGGTTCAAGTCCTGCTGCGCCCACCATTTTTAAGGAGCCGTAGTTCAGCTGGTTAGAACGCTGGCCTGTCACGCCAGAGGTCGCGAGTTCGAGTCTCGTCGGCTCCGCCATTTTTTAATGAAAAGTGTAGTTTTTGGTATCGGAAGAGAACTCATAACAGCTCAAATTAAAGATACAAATACATATTACATAGCTTTAAATCTTACACAAATAGGCATTGATAATAACGCAATTGTTTTTTTGGATGACACTATAGATGACATAGTAGGTCAAATCAATTACTATAAAAAAAAGGTAGATTTGATTATTACAACGGGTGGTTTAGGGCCAACATTTGATGATTTGACGCTCCAAGCAGTATCTGTAGCTTTCAATGTTAATTTAGAATTAAACCAAGAAGCTCTTGAATCTATTAGACTTTTTTACCAAAACCTATATAAAGAAGGAAAAATCTCTGATGAATTGTTGAATGACAATAGAATAAAAATGGCTTATATTCCAAAAAATGCTAAGTTACTAAGAAATTTGATAGGTGCAGCACCTGGTGTATATCTAAAGTTAAATAATCTGCATCTTGTGTGTCTACCAGGTGTGCCTACAGAGATGCAAGCAATGTTTGACAATGAAGTTAAACCAATACTGGAAAACATTTCTACTCCGCTATACACGCATGTGCAAACATTTGAGTACAATATTAAT
>JAVRLY010000142.1:0-2512 GCA_031960885.1 Desulfurella sp.
ATCCGCTTGAATCAATAGATACGCCGATTATATATGCGTTTTGGCATGAAAGTATTTTATTTTTGCCTTTTGCGTATAGTGGAAACAATTTAAGCATTTTAATAAGCACGCACAGAGACGGTAAACTTGCTAGCAATATAATAAAATATTTTAACATGAAAACAATTGGTGGCTCTGTTAATAGAAACCCGAAGAAAGCTTTTCTAGAAATGCTCAAAAGCATAAAAAACAACAAATCTAATATTGGTATAACACCAGATGGCCCAAGAGGTCCAATGAGAAAAGCAAAAAAAGGCATACTAGAATTAGCATATTTTTCTGGTTGCCCCATTGTGCCAATTGCATTTAATCCAAGTAATGCATGGAGACTAAATAGTTGGGATAATTTTGCTATACCAAAGCCATTTTCAATTGTGACATTTGTTTTCAAAAAACCTATTTATGTAAAATCAAAAGAAGAAATAAATACTAAAATGTATGAATTAGAAAACCAATTAAATGAGATTTGATATAAGATTTTTTCAAAAAGTTTTATCGCCAATTTTATTGCCTGCATCGTGGTTGTATCTTGTATTAATAAGTGTAAGGAATTTTTTGTATGATTGTGGCTTGTTTAAATCTGTGAGGGTTGAAGGCATAAAGATTATTAGTATAGGAAATATCAAAGCAGGTGGTACTGGTAAAACCCCACTTTCAATTGGAGTTTCTAATTATTTAAACAATCTTGGCTTTAAAACGGCTATAATCACAAATGCGTATAAAGCAAAACTTAAAAGTGTTGTAATAGCCTCTGATGGCAATAATATTTTTTACAAAACGCCTTTTATTAATGATGAAACGTATTTGCTTGCAAAAAAAACAAAATCTATAGTTGTCAGTGCAAAGGATAGAATTAAAGCAATAGATAAGTTAAAGTATTGGAATGTTGAGTATATTATTTTAGATGACGGTCTTCAATATAGAAAAATTGAAAAAGATTTTGAGATTTGTATAATAGACTCTGAAAGATTTTATTTGCCCTTTGGTTTTTTGCGCGATAGCAAAAAGAGTTTAAAAAGATGCAGTAGATTTGTTTGTTTTGAA
The DNA here is from genome assembly GCA_031960885.1 of Desulfurella sp. Lineage (GTDB taxonomy): Bacteria > Campylobacterota_A > Desulfurellia > Desulfurellales > Desulfurellaceae > Desulfurella. The sequence continues at coordinate 1,084 of JAVRLY010000142.1, forward strand.
GGAGATTGTGAAATAAAAGCAAAAATATCACCAATTGGTTTTTTTAATTTAAATGGTCCAACTAAAAATCCACAAAGTGCATTTGTCTTTTGTGCAATTGGAAACCCAGAACAGTTTTTAAAAAGTATAGAAAAACTTGGCATAAAGATAAAGGGATATAAATTCTTTAGCGACCATCATCATTATTCTGAAAAAGATTTAACTTTATTACAGAGATTAAAATATAAAACTAAATCAGAAGTACTATTAACTACATACAAAGACTTTGTAAAAATTGAACAACCAGACATTGTTTACTTGGATATAGAAGTTAGACTTGATTATAAAAATTTATTGGAAGGCATTGTATGAAAGTAAATAAGGAATATCTAAAGAGATTATTGTTGTATATGAAACCATACTGGAAAAGGATTGTTTTATCATTTATTGCCATGATTATTGTTGGAGCTCTAACCTCGCTTACGGCATATTTGATTAAACCTGTATTGGATAAAATATTTATTGCAAAAGACAAAAAAATGCTTATTTTGCTACCATTTGCTGTTATGGCAACTTATTTTTTTAAAGGTGTATTTACATATATTCAATCTTATCAAACTGCTTATGTTGCAGAAAATATTTTATTCAATATTAGAAACCAAATGTTTAAACATATAATAGAGTTACCTATTGAGTTTTTTGAAAAATTCCATACTTCTGAGTTGTTATCGCGCGTATTAAATGATACAGAGCGTCTACAAGAAACAATTGCAAGAATTATACCAGAAGCAATAAGAGAATTTTTTACAATTGTGTTTTTGTTAATAGTTGTATATATGATTGATTTTAAACTCGCGTTGATTTCTACCATTGTTTTTCCTATTGCTTTATACCCTATTATCAAATTTGGTAAAGATATGAAAAAATTAGGCAAAAAAAGACAAGTTTCAATAGCTGGCATTACTACACTCATTCAGGAATCATTTTTTAATATCCGCTTAATTAAGGGTTTTATTACAGAAACTAAAGAAACAGATAAATTCTTCAAAAAAAGTCGGGAATTTTTAAATATCAATCTTAAAAGCTTTAGTATATCAGAACTAACAAGTCCACTGATGGAATTTATAGGGTCTTTGGGTATAGCTTTTTTAATTTGGTTTGGTGGTTTACTTGTTTTTAAAGGCACGATTAGTGTTGGAGGATTTTTTTCTTTTATGGCAGGTCTTTTTATGCTGTATAGACCCTTTAAAACGATAGCCAAAGCAAGCAACAGTATAAATGCTTCTGTGGGGGCAATTGAAAGGGTGTTTTACATTTTAGATGCAAAACTGCCTCAAGAAACACGCTCTGACGGTATTATTTTTGAAGGTGCAAAAGATTCTATAGTATTTGATAATGTAAGTTTTTCTTATGATGGCGAAAAATATGTTTTGAAAAATATAAATTTAGA